>DASYUQ010000198.1 GCA_036001065.1 Candidatus Methylomirabilota bacterium | reverse complement strand
CGAAGTCCACGTCGCCCACCACCTTGCCGCTCTGGAGCCGGTTGACGCCGACGTCGACGACCCAGGCCCCCTCCTTCACCATGTCGCCGGTGACCACGCCCGGCCGCCCGGCGGCCACGCACAGGATATCAGCGCGGCGCGTGTGGGCGGCCAGGTCGCGGGTCCGGGTGTGGCACATCGTGACCGTGGCGTGGCGCGCGAGCAGGAGCTGGGCCAGCGGCTTGCCGACGATGACGGACCGGCCCACCACCACCGCCTCGGCGCCCTTCAGATCGGCGCCGTAGTGATCCAGGATCTCCAGGCAGCCGGCGGGCGTGCACGGCACCACCGTCGGCGACCCGGCCAGGAGGCGGCCGAGATTTCCCGGATGAAAGCCGTCCACATCCTTGGCGGGCGCGATGACCGTGATCGCCTCGTCGGCGTCCAGCCCGTCAGGGAGCGGGAGCTGGAGCAGGATGCCGTGAACGGCGGGATCGCGGTTGAGCCCGTCCATGAGCTCCAGCAACTGGGCGCGGCCGAGCCCCTGGGGATAGATGAAGTCGCGCGAGACGATGCCGACGCCGTCGGCCGCCTTCTTCTTGTTGGCGATGTAGATCTTCGAGGGCGCGTCGTCCCCGACCAGCACGACGGCGAGCGTCGCCGTGACGCCTGTCGCTGCCCGCAGCCGCTCCACGCCGGCCCGGACGTCGGCCAGCACCTTCTGGGCGACGATCCGACCATCCAGAATCAACGTGGGGGGGGCTCAAGCCGGGACGCGAAGGCGGCGGATGTCCGAGGCGCGACCGGTCTCGGGATCGATGGTGATGACCACGCCGCAGAGCGCCGCCGGTCCCTTGGCCGGCTCGAACCGGACCGGCATCTGGGTCAAGAAGCGCTGCAGGATGAGGTCCTTGTCGACGCCGATGACGGAGTCGATCGGGCCCGTCATCCCGAGATCGGTGATGTAGGCGGTCCCCTTGGGCAGCACGCGCTCGTCCGCGGTCTGCACGTGGCGGTGCGTGCCCACCACCGCGCTCACGCGGCCGTCCAGGTACCAGCCCATGGCGACGGACTCGGAGGTCGCCTCGGCGTGCATGTCCACGAGGATGATCGGCGTCTCCCGCCGGAGCTGCGGAATGACTTCGTCGGCCGTCTGGAACGGGCAGTCGATCGGGCTCATGAACACCCGCCCCATCAGGTTCAGCACCGCGACGCGGTGCGGGCCGGCCTTCACGGTGACGTGGCCGACGCCGGGGGTGCCGGCGGGGAAGTTGGCCGGGCGCAGCAGCAGGTTCTCCCGGGTGATGAACTCCACGATCTCCTTCCGGTCCCAGATGTGGTTGCCCGAGGTCATCACGTCAACGCCCTGATCGAGGAAGGCGCGCGCCATCTGCGGGGTGACGCCGAAGCCGGCGGCGGCGTTCTCGACGTTCACCACCGCGAGGTCGATGGCGTGCTCCTGGCGCAGCTTCGGCAGGAGCTTGGCGAGGGCGGCCCGGCCCGGCTCGCCGAAGATGTCCCCGACCATCAAGATGTTCATCGACGCCTACTTGGCGACCTCCACGGCCCGCGTCTCCCGGATGACGACGACCTTGATGTGGCCGGGGTACTGCATCTCGGCCTCGATGCGCTTGGTGATGTCCTTGGCGAGCTGGTGCGCCTCGAGGTCGGAGATGATGTCGGCCTTGGTGATGACGCGCAGCTCGCGCCCCGCCTGGATCGCATAGCACATCTCCACGCCCTTGTAGCTGAGCGCGATCTCCTCCAGCTTGGCCAGCCGCTTGATGTAGGACTCGAGCACGTCGCGCCGGGCTCCCGGCCGGGCGGCCGAGATACCGTCGGCGGCCTCCACCAGCACGGCCTCGATGGTCTGGGGCTCGACGTTCTCGTGGCCGCAGAGGGCGGCGTTGATGACCTCGGGGCTCTCGTTGTACTTGGTCAGCACCTGCAGCGAGAGCTCCGGGTGGCTGCCCTCCTGCTCGTGGGTGAGAGCCTTGCCGATGTCGTGCAGCAGCCCCATGCGCTTGGCCAGCTTGACGTCGGCCTTGATCTCGGCCGCCATCATGCCGGCCAGCCAGGCCACCTCCTTGGAGTGCTGGAGGCAGTTCTGGCCGTAGGAGGTGCGGAACTTCATCCGTCCCACCAGCTTGACCAGCTCGGGGTGCAGCCCGTGCACGCCTACCTCGAAGCCGGCCTTCTCGCCCTCCTCCTTGAGGTGCTGCTCCATCTCCTTCTTGACCTTCTCGACGACCTCCTCGATGCGGGCCGGGTGGATGCGTCCGTCGCTGATCAGGATCTGCAGCGCCCGGCGCGCGATCTCGCGACGGTACGGGTCGTAAGCCGAGATCAACACGGCCTCGGGCGTGTCGTCGACGATGAGGTCCACGCCCGTGTGCGTCTCGAGAGCCCGGATGTTGCGTCCCTCGCGGCCGATGATGCGGCCCTTCATGTCGTCGGAGGGCAGATCGACCACGGAGACGGTGGTTTCCACCGTGTAGTCGGGCGCCAGCCGCTGGATGGTCGTGGCCAGGACCTCCTTGGCCTTTTCCCGGGCGGCTTCGCGCGCCTGCTCCTCCAGGCGCATGCCGATCAGGGCGGCCTCACGGCGCGCCTCCTCCTCCATCTGGGCGAGGAGCTGGCGCTTGGCCTCCTCCGCCGTGAGCCCGGCGATCATCTCGAGCTTGCGCCGCTGCTCCTCCAGCGCGGAAGCCAGGCGCTGCTCCTTTTCGGCGATGCTCTTCTCGCGCTCGACCAGCCCCTTGTCCTTGGAGGTGTACTCGCCGAGCCGCCGCTCCAGCTCGTCCAGCTTGCGGGCGAGCTGCTCCTCCTTGCCGATGATCCGCTGCTCGATCTGCTGGATCTCGCGCTCGCGCCGGCGCGCGTCGGACTCGAACTCGGCCCGGGCCTTCAGGACGATCTCCTTGGCCTCGAGCTCGGCGCTCCGATGACGCGTCTCGGCGTCCCGCTCGGCGTCGCCGAGAAGGCGCTGCGCCCGCAGACCGGCGTCCCCCATCTTTCTTTCGCCCAGGTGCTTGTGGGTGAGGAACCCGAGGATGAGGGCCAGGACGGTAACGATCGGAAGTGCGATCCAGATCGGTTCCATCGCTATGTCATCCCCTTTTACAGGGTGAACTGTGAGACGCAAATGCCTATCAGACTTGACAAGTATAGGGGGCGCGCGCAGGGCGAGTCAAATACGGGCCGCCGGCCGCGGGAAGGCCTGAATCCCCACCTCTGCCGTGTGCCGACGGTGTTTCGAACCTGGTCTATACCAGGGGGGCGCCATCGTGGAGGGCTTTAGGCTTCCCCTTCTCGGAGGGGCCTGCACACCGCCCTCAGTTGCGGCTCCCATGAGACGTATGAGGTTGAAACTTCCCCCCGACATCACGCACAGCGCAGGGACAGACCCTGTGTACCCGGGCCGGCGCCCCGGCGTCAAGATGCTTGTCCGGAGGAGCGTCCCCCCTCTTTGGGCGTCGCGCGCTCGAGCAGTGCCACCAGCGCGCCCAGCCGGGCGCCCACGTCGCCGGCCTCACGCTCGCGGTCCTCGCGGGCCCGGAAGAGCTCGTCGGTGATGTCGAGCGCCGCCAGCAGCAGGGCCTTAGAGGGATCCTGCACGCCGGACTTGCGCAGCGCCTCCACCCGCTTCTCGAGGTACCTGGCGAGCGTGCGGACGTACTCGGGCGGGGCCTCGGTGCGGACGGTCAGCGCCTGGCCGAGCAGCGTCAGCTCGACGCGCCGGGACTCGCCCATCAGACGTCCGGTGCCGTCATAGATCGAGCTTGCCGATATCGTGCAGGATGGAGTCGACCTGCGCCAGCATCTGCTTGCGCTCGGAGGCCAGCCGCGCCAGATCGCGCCGGAGCCGGTCGTTCTCCTCGCGCAGGCGTCCGAGCACGTCGGCGGCGCGGCGCACGGCATCCTCGAGCTGGGCGAGCCGGCCCAGGACGTCGTCAGTCATCGGCTCGCCCGATTTCACTCAGGCTCGCCTCGCCGACGGCTGCGGCTCGCCCGATCTCACTCAGGCTCGCCTCGCCGACGGCTGCGGCTCGCCCGATCTCACTCAGGCTCGCCTCGCCGACGGCTGCGGCTCGCACTACCATCAGACACCCCGCCAGGTGATGTTGAACCGCTCCGCCGCCCGCCGGGCCACGCGCTCCTGGATCTGGTTGGCCTCGTCATCGGTGAGCGTACGATCCTCGGCCTGGAGCGTCAGGCGCCAGGCGAGGTTCCGCCGGCCGTCTTCGAAGGTGAAGACGTCGAAGAGGGCCAGCTGCCTGAGCAGCGGGCCGGCCTCGGCCCGGATGAAGGTTTCGATCTCGGCGGCGGTGACGGTGCGGAGCGCGCCGACGACGAAGGCGAGGTCGCGCTGGACGGCGGGGTACCGCGGCAGCGGGCGGTAGCGGACCGACGGCGGGGTGAGGCGCAGGATCTCGTCGAGCGGCAGGAGCGCCGCGAACACGGGGACGCCGATGTCATAGAGCGCGCGGACGTCGGCCGCCACTTCCCCGAACTCGGCGACGGTCACGCGCTCGGCGACGAGGATGCCGCGGCAGTCGGGCTCGAATCCCTTGACGCCTCCGCCCAGGATCGCCCGGGATTCCGGCGCGGGCACGCCGAGCGCTTCCAGGACGTGCTCGGCGAGGCCCTTGGCGTCGAAGACGTCGACCGGCTCCGGACGCGCCTCGGTCCCCGGCTTCGCCCACCAGGCCAGCGGCACCCGCGCGCCGGTCAACGCGATGGCGAGCCAGCGCGGCTCACGCGGCAGGCCCGGGGCGGGCTCGAAGATCTTGGCGAGCTCGAAGACGCGGACGTTCGGCTGCTGCTTTCTGAGATTCGTGGCCACGACCGCCAGCACCCCCTCCAGCGGGTTGTAGCGCAGGAGCGAGGCGTCGCGACTCAGCGGGTTGCGGAGCGCAATCGGGGGGGGCGCCGCCGGCGAGCGCAGGACCTCGTCGTAGGCCGGATCGCTGAAGCTCGGGGTCACGGCCTCGCTGAGCCCGGCGCCGATGAGCGCGCGACGCACCGCCTCCGCCTGGCGCAGGCTGGCCGGCAGCTGGACGAGCCGGAGGGCGCCACTGGGGAGCGTCGAGGGAATCTTGTCGTACCCCCAGACGCGGATGACCTCTTCGACCAGATCGTCCTCGATGGCGAGGTCACGCCGGAAGCTCGGCACCTCGACCTCGAGGCGGTCGCCCGGCTGCTCGGTCACCGCCAGGCCGAGGCCCGTCAGGATCCTCCTGGCCTCCGCCGGCGCCGGCGCGATCCCCAGCACCCGCTTGACCCGCTCCATCCTCAGGCCGACGCGAACGCGCCGCTTCGGCGTCGGGTAGGCGTCGACCATCCCCCGCGCCACCGTCCCCCCCGCGGTCTCCGCGATGAGCTGCGCGGCCCGGTCGCTGGCGTCGACCAGCCCCTCGATGTCGGCGCCCCGCTCGAAACGGTAGGCGGCGTCGGTCACGAGGCCGAGAGCGCGTGCGGTGCGCCGGATGGAGGCGGGCAGGAAGTACGCGCTCTCCAGGAGCACGCGCGTGGTCGTCCCGCTGACCTCGGCGTTCGCGCCGCCCATCACGCCGGCGATGCCGATGGCCCGCTCCGGGTCGGCGATGACCAGCATCGAGCCGTCCAGCGTGCGCTCCTGGCCGTCGAGCGTGGTGAAGCGCTCGCCCGCGCGCGCCCGGCGCACGACGATCGTGGCCTGGGCCACCGCCGCGTGGTCGAAGGCGTGGAGCGGATGGCCCAGCTCCCACATGACGTAGTTGGTGACGTCGACGACGTTGCTGATGGGCCGCAGCCCGACCGCGCGCAGGCGCGCCACCAGCCAGGTGGGCGACGGCGCCACCCGGACGCCGCTGATGACCCGCACCGTGAACCGGTGGCAGAGGTCGGGCGCGTCGATCCGGACCTGGGCGAGGCCGGTGACGAGATCGTCCGACTCCTTGACGGTGATCGTCGGGGAGCGGAAGGGGGCGCCGGTGAGCCCGGCCAGCTCCCGAGCGACGCCGACGACCGACAGGCAGTCGGGGCGGTTGGGCGTGATCTCGACGTCGAGCACGTGGTCGTCGAGCCCCAGGTGCCCGACGAGGTCGGCGCCGAGCGGGGCGTCGGCGTCCACCGTGAGGATGCCGGCCTCGTGCTCCTCGCCGAGCCCGAGCTCGCGCTCCGAGCAGAGCATGCCCTGCGACTCGACGTTGCGGATCTTGACGACGGTGATGCGCCGGCCGCCGGGCAGCACGGCGCCGGGGGGGGCGAAGGCGGCCCGCACGCCGACGGCGACATTGGGCGCCCCGCAGGCGACCGCGAAGCGCTCCCGTCCGGTGCTGACTCGGCAGAGGACGACGCGGTGGGCGCCCAGCTCCCGCTCGATCGCCTCGATCTCGCCGATGACGACGCCCTCCAGGTCCGCGGGCTTGAGCGGCGTGATGCCGGTGACCTCGATGCCGGCGTTCATGAGCCGGTCGGCCGCCTGCTGCGGCGTCAGATCGAGATCCACGAACTCACGGACCCACTTATACGGGATCTTCATGCCGCGACCTGCGATCGCGATGCCGGGAGCAGTGTCGACGCCGCCGGCCTCGATTTCGATGTGGTCTGCCGGTCGTGACGGCAGTTCGAACGGGACCGGTCGGGCCGGGGGGGTGGCGGGGGAGGCGCTGCCCGCCGGTCCGAGCCGTTCAACCCCGCGCGCGGCGACCGCTCGGACGACACCCGAAGTGCGCGCGTGGAGACGACGCGCGCGCAACGCAAGCCACCACCGCGAGGCCGGCGGGTGGCGCCGACCCGGCCAGGACCCCCACGGCCCGGCCAGCGCGTCATGCGAACTGGCGGAGGAAGCGCAGATCGTTCTCGAAGAACAGGCGGATGTCGTCGACGCCGTACTTGAGCATCGCGATGCGCTCGATGCCCATGCCGAACGCCCAGCCGGTGACCTCTTCGGGATCGTAGCCGACGTTCCGGAGCACCTGCGGGTGCACCATCCCGGAGCCCAGGATCTCGAGCCAGCCGTCCTTGCAGACGCGGCAGCCGCTGCCGCCGCACAGGAAGCAGAGCACGTCGACCTCGGCGGAGGGCTCCGTGAACGGGAAGAACGACGGGCGGAAGCGGATGCGCGACCGTGCCCCGAACATCTCGCGAGCGAAGAGCTCCAGCGTGCCCTTGAGGTCACCCATCGACACCTGGCGGTCCACCGCCAGCCCCTCGACCTGGTGGAACATCGGCGAGTGCGTGATGTCCGCATCGCGCCGATAGACCCGGCCGGGGCAGATGATGCGGACCGGGGGCCGCTGGGACTGCATGGTGCGGATCTGCACGGGGGAGGTGTGCGTGCGCAGGAGCGTGTCTTCCGAGAGGTAGAAGGTGTCCTGCATGTCCCGCGCCGGATGATCCTTGGGGATGTTCAGAGCCTCGAAGTTGAAGTAGTCGCTCTCGATCTCCGGCCCCTCGGCGACGGAGAAGCCGAGGCCCACGAAGATCGCAATGATCTCGTCCTGCACCCGGGTGAGCGGATGGTACGAGCCCAGGGGGGGCCGACGGCCGGGGAGCGTGAGGTCGAGGCGCTGCCGGGCGCGCTCCTGCCGGCGCTCGGCCTCGCGCCTCTGGGTCAACTTCAGCTCGAGCAGGGCCTCCAGCTCACGCTTGAGCTCGTTGGCGGCCGCGCCGACGAGCGGGCGCTCCTTCTCCGGGAGCGTGCCCAGGGAGCGCAGCAGGAGCGTCAGCGCCCCTTGCCGCCCCAGGTAGCGGACGCGGAGCTGCTCCAGCTCCGCCGACGACCCCGCGCGGGCAATGGCGGCGCGCGCTTCCTCGGCGATCGCATCGACGCGCGGATGCCGCATCTAAAACTCGGAGGGGGGCTTTGCCCCCCTTCCGAAGCCTCCCCCCAGAAAGGATCGCGCCCGCAAAGCGGGCGCTCGAACCCGCCCGGCCACTGGTCGGCGATGAACCTCCAACCGAAGACGGACCATGGGGTTAGCCGGCTTTCGCCTTCGCGGCCTCGGCGAGCTTGGCGAACCCGGCCGGATCGGTCACCGCCAGCTCGGCCAGGATCTTGCGGTCGAGGAGGATACCGGCCTTCTTGAGGCCCGCCATGAACTTCGAGTACGAAAGACCGAGCTGGCGGCAGGCGGCGTTGATGCGCGTGATCCACAGCGCCCGCGCAAGCCGCTTCTTCCGCCGGCGATCGCGGTACGCGAACGCGCCCGCGCGCAGGACCGTCTCGGCCGCGGTCCGGTACAGCCGGTGCCGGCCGCCTACGTAGCCCTTGGCCTTCTTGAGGATCTTCTTGCGCCGACGGCGCGTCTTGGCTCCACCCTTGGCCCGTGGCATCGGTCGACTCCTTCTTAAAGGTAGGGCACGAGCACCCGCAGGCGGTGCTCGTCGGCCTTCGAGATCGATTTCGCTTTGCGGAGGCGACGCCGACGCTTCGGCTCCTTCTTCTCGAGCTTGTGCTGCTTCCAGCCGCCAGCGCGCATCAGCTTCCCGGAGGCGGTCTTCTTCAACCGCTTGGCCGCCCCCCGCTTGGTCTTCATCTTCGGCATCCCGCTCTCCTCGCGCGCGTCAGTTGTGCGCCTTCGGGCTCAGCATGATGTGGAGCATCCGCCCTTCCATCCGCGGATTGTTCTCGACGTTGGCGATGTCCTGCACGGCGTCGACCATCTTCTGGAGCATCTTCCAGCCCAGCTCGGTGTGCGCCATCTCGCGCCCCTTGAAGCGCACGGTCACCTTCGCCTTGTGCCCCTCCTCCAGGAAGCGCCGGACGTGCTTGAGCTTGAAGTCGAAGTCGTGCTTCTCGGTCTTGGGGCCCATCTTGACTTCCTTGACCTGGATCGTCGTCTGCTTCTTGCGCGCCTCCTTCAGTCGCCGGGCCTGCGTGTACTTGTACTTGCCGAAGTCCATGATGCGACAGACCGGCGGCTGGGCCTCGGGCGCCACCTCCACCAGATCGAGCTCCCGCTGCCGGGCCGTTTCCAGCGCCTGGGGCAGCGGCAGGATGCCGAGCTGCTCACCCTCGGGACTGACCACGCGCACTTCACGGGACCGGATGCCCTCGTTGATACGGATTTCCTTGGCTTGGCTGATAGGCGTCTCCTCGTTACGCGGTGTTGAAAGGCGCGCGCCCGGCGCGGCCCGGCGGGACGCTCCCCCGCCCAGCGGGCCCGGCGCGATGAACCGGCCGCCCGCTCACGAGCGGCCCACGGTGAGGTCGGGGGTGCGGGCGCTGATCTCGCGCGTGAGGTCGGCGACCACGCGCTCCACGGAGACGTCCTTGAGCTCGTCCCCGGTGCGGTGCCGGAGGCTCACCGTCCCGCTGGCGCGCTCCCGCTCGCCGACCACGAGCATGTAGGGGACCTTCCGGAGCTGCGCCTCGCGGATCCGGTAGCCCAGCTTCTCGTTGCGATCGTCCAGCTCGACGCGCACGCGGGCGGCGCGGAGCCCCTCGTACACGGTCCGTCCGTACTCCGCGTGCTTCTCGCTGATCGGCAGCACCCGCGCCTGCACGGGCGCCAGCCACGTCGGGAAGGCCCCCGCATAGTGCTCGGTGAGGATGCCGATGAAGCGCTCGAAGGAGCCGAAGATCGCCCGGTGGATCGCCACCGGCCGCTTGGGCTGCCCGTCGGCGTCGATGTACTCGAGCTGGAAGCGCTCGGGCAACATGACCAGATCGACCTGCACCGTCGCCATCTGCCAGTCGCGGCCCAGAGCGTCCTCGATGTGGATGTCGATCTTGGGGCCGTAGAAGGCCCCATCGCCGGGCTTGACCTCGTAGCCGAGCCCATTGGCCTTGAGGGCTTCGTGCAGGGCCCGCTCGGCCGCGTCCCACTGCTCCGGCGAGCCCATCGCCTTCGGGGGCCGGGTGGCCAGGCGGAACGAGGGCTCGAGGCTGAAGGTCTTGTAGAACTCGCGGACGAGCTCGAGGACGCCGGTGATCTCGTCCTGCAACTGATCGGGGCGGCAATAGATGTGCGCGTCGTCCTGGGTGAACTGGCGGACACGGACGAGGCCGGTCAGCGTGCCCGAGCGCTCGTTGCGATGCAGGCGTCCCATCTCCGACAGCCGGAGCGGCAGGTCGCGATAAGAGCGGAGCGCGTGCCGGTACACGAAGGTCGAGGGCGGGCAGTTCATCGGCTTGAGGCTGAAGAGCTGCTCCTCCACCTCGAGCTTGAACATGTTCTCGCTGTAATGTTCCCAGTGGCCCGACTGCTCCCAGAGCTTCTTGTTCACGAGGATCGGCGTGGAGATCTCGGTGTAGCCGCGGGCGTCCTGGGCCTCGCGCGCGAAGCGCTCGAGCTCGCGAACGATCACCATGCCGTGGGGGAGCCAGAAGGGCGCCCCCGGCGAGACGTCGTGGAACGTGAAGAGGTCGAGCTCCCGCCCGAGCTTGCGGTGGTCGCGCTTCTTCGCCTCTTCCAGGCGCCACAGGTGCTTGTCCAGCTCCTCCCGGGTGAGCCAGGCGGTCCCGTAGATGCGTTGCAGCATCGGGTTCCGCTCGTCGCCCCGCCAGTAGGCGCCGGAGGAGGAGAGCAACTTGAAGAACCTCACGTGGCCGGTGGAGGGCACGTGGGGCCCCCGGCAGAGGTCGATGAACTCGCCCTGCTGGTAGAGCGACACCCGGGGGACGTCGATCGCCTCGAGGATCTCGACCTTGAACGGCTCGCCGCGCTCGCAGAAGAAGCGGATGGCCTGGGGCCGGTCCATCTCGCGCCGCTCGAAGGGATGGTCGGCGCGGGCGATCTCGCCCATCACCTTCTCGATCCTGCCGAGATCGTCGGTGGTGAAGGGCTCGGCCTTGGCGAAGTCGTAGTAGAAGCCGTCCTCGATGGCCGGGCCGATGGCCAGCTTCACGTCGGGGAACAGGCGCTTGACCGCCTGAGCCATGACGTGCGAGGTGGAATGGCGAAGCGTGGAAAGCGGCGACGGATCGCAGTCGAACTCGCCGGTCAGCTTGAGGTGTCGCTCTTCTTCAGCCTCGGCCATACACTCCTAGAGGGAAAAAATTGGTAGGCTCGGGCGGTTTCGAACCGCCGACCTCCTCTGCGTCAGAGAGGCGCTCTCCCACTGAGCTACGAGCCTATCTGAAAGTACCGCCCATGCTACATGCCGCTGCTTCGACGTGTCAAGCCAAAGGCCTTAGATTACAAGCGTTTCAACGGAGGATGTTGGTCAGCGTCGTCTCGAGCAGGACGTAGTTGAAGACGGCGACGATCGCGGCGCCGCGGCTTCCGGCCTTCATCCGGGCGATCAGCGCATCCGGCACCGGCGGAAACGGCGAGCCGAGCTTGATCGCGTTGACCGCGTAGTCATCGTAGATCTGGAACCCCGACGATTGCCGGACCTCGACGAACTGGACGCGTCCCGCCTTGAGGACCCCGAACTCGACCACGAGGCGCGCGGTCTTGTAGTCGCACTCCCGCGTGTAGCCGTTCTTGATGCACGGGTAGCCCCAGTTCGCCTTGATCTGCCGACGGACACGGTCGAGAAAGTCGCTGAAGCTCGGATCCGTCGAATCGAGCGGGATCGGCTCGCCCTCGATCCCTCCGCGCCCGCCCCCCTGGGCGCTTCCGGCCCCGCCCCCCCGGCCGAGCGCGGATCGGATGTCGACCGGCGGCGCCACCTCGGGGCTAGTCGGCACGGACGCGACCTGGGGACCGTCGGGCGGGCCGGACTCGGCGCCGACGGCGGGCGGGGCGGGCGGCGCGCTCTCCTGCGCCGGCGTCTCGGGCCTGGGGGCCGGCGTCGGCAGGTCCTCCGCGTCGGGTAGCGGCACGTCGGCGCTCGGCGACGGCGATGGAGTCGCCGGCCGGGCGGCCACGAGGGGCGCCGGGCTCGGAGGGGGAGCCGGCGGGGCGGGTGGGGCCGGCCTCGCCGGGGGCGCGGGCGGGGTACGCTTGGCCGCCGTGGGCGTCTCCGGCCGAGGGGGGGCCGGAGATTTGGCCGCGGGATTCCCCCGGGGCGGTGGCTCCGGCAGCTCCGGTAGCTCGACGAAGAGCGGCTCGCCGCGCTTGACGGTGTACTGGGCGGCCGGCAGGCCCAGCAGCAGCATCAGCGCGACCACGAGCCCATGGAGTGCCAGCGAGATCGCCAGCCCACGCATGGGCCGCCTGCGCAACAGGTCCCACGCCTTGCCCAGCATGCCGCGGGGATTATAAGGCCGGAGGGCCCTAGACGTCGCGATCCACCGCCCGGGCGACGCGCCGGAGCCGCTGCATCAGCTCGGCGAACCGCTCCGGCTTCAGCGACTGGGGACCGTCCGAGAGCGCTTCCGCCGGCCGCGGGTGCACCTCGATGATCAGACCGTCGGCGCCCGCCGCCACGCCCGCCCGCGCCATCGCGTCCACGTACTCCCAGTGACCCGTGCCATGGCTCGGGTCGACCACCACGGGCAGGTGCGTCAGCTTCTTGATGACGGGGACGGCGTTGAGGTCCAGCGTGAACCGGGTGGCCGTCTCGAAGGTCCGGATGCCTCGCTCGCAGAGGATGACGTCCGGGTTGCCGCCGGCGAGGATGTACTCCGCCGACAGCAACCACTCCTGGATCGAGGTGGCCATCCCGCGCTTGAGCAGGACGGGCTTCCTGGCCTCGGCCACCCGCTTGAGCAGCGAGAAGTTCTGCACATTGCGGGCGCCGATTTGTAATATGTCGGCGTACTCGGCGACGACCGCCACCTTGTCGGGCTCCATCACCTCGGTGACCACCGGCAGCCCGGTCTCGCGCTTGGCCTCGGCCAGGAACTTCAGCCCCTGCTCCTCGAGCCCCTGAAACGCGTAGGGCGACGTGCGGGGCTTGAAGGCGCCGCCGCGCAGGATCGAGGCGCCGGCCGCCTTCACCTTCGCCGCCACCTCCAGCACCTGGTCGCGCGACTCCACCGAGCAGGGCCCCGCCATCACCACCACCCGCGGGCCGCCGATCTCTACCCCGTCCACCCGGATGCGGGTCGGCTCACCCTTGATCTCCCGGCTGGCCAGCTTGAACGGCTGCAGGATGCGCTGGACGGCCTCCACGCACTCGAGGTTCTGGAGGGAGAGCAGGTCGTCCTTGCCCCGCTCGTCGCCGACGGCGCCGATGACCGTCCGCAGCTCGCCCCGGATGGTGTGCGGCGCGTAGCCCAACGCCTGGATGCGGCGACAGACCTCCGCGATGTCGTCGTCGGTCGCCCCGGACTTGAGCACGATGATCATAGGGATCTCCCCAGCACCCGCGCCAGTTGGCGCAACTCGTCCATCAGTCTGGCGAACCGATCCGGCTTCAGCGATTGCGGTCCGTCCGAGAGCGCCTCTTCGGGCTTCGGGTGCACCTCGATGATCAGCCCGTCGGCGCCGGCGGCCAGCCCGGCCCGGGCCATGGCGCCGACGTAGTCCCAGTGGCCGGTACCGTGGCTGGGATCGACGACGATGGGCAGGTGCGAGAGCTTCTTCACCACTGGCACCGCGTTGAGATCGAGCGTGAAGCGCGTGGCCGTCTCGAAGGTCCGGATGCCCCGCTCGCAGAGGATGACGTGGGGATTGCCGCCGGCGAGGATGTATTCCGCCGACAGCAGCCACTCCTGGATCGAGGTCGACATCCCACGCTTGAGGAGCACGGGCTTCCGGGTCTCGGCGACCCGCCGGAGCAGCGAGAAGTTCTGCACGTTGCGGGCGCCGATCTGGAGGATGTCGGCATACTCGGCGACGACCGCCACCTTCTCGGGCTCCATCACCTCGGTGACGATGGGAAGCCCGGTCTCGCGCTTGGCCTCGGTCAACAGCTTGAGGCCCTCCTCCTCGAGCCCCTGGAACGCGTAGGGCGACGTGCGGGGCTTGAAGGCGCCGCCGCGCAGGACCGCGGCCCCCGCCGCCTTGACCTTGGCCGCCACGTCCAGCACCTGGTCGCGCGACTCCACCGAGCAGGGCCCGGCCATCACGACCACCCGCTCTCCCCCCACGACCACGCCGTCGGCGACGGGCACTCGCGTGTTCTCCCCGTGCACCTCCCGGCTGGCCAGCTTGAACGGCTGCAGGATACGCACGACCGCTTCCACGCACTCCAGCGACTCCAGCGCCAGCAGACGCTCCTTGCCGCGGTCGTCGCCGATGGCGCCGATGATCGTGCGCGCCTCGCCACGGGACAGATGCGGGCGGTAGCCCATGGTCTGGATTCGGCGCGAGACGTCCTCGATGTCGGCGTCGGTGGCTCCGTGCTTCAGCACGATGATCATGGAGTGCTCCTTTCCGCTGCTCGCCCGGCAAAACAAAAGGCCGCGGGTCGGTGGCCCGCGGCCTCGAGCTCGTCGCCGCCACGGGCTTTGGTCCGCCCGCGGCTCTCTGCTATCTCATGTCAGAGCGCCCGGGCAGACCCCGGCGAAGTAATAAAAGAAGAAGCCGACCCTGCGCCACCAGGTGGCCATAAAGTGTCCGCTACTCTACAGGGCGTCGCTCCCGGCCGTCAAGCCCCTTTCCGTCTGCCCGCCTGCGGCCCAGGCACCTGAGAAGGCGGTCCCGGTAATAGTAGAGCGGCACGCAGATGGCGACGATGATGGCGATGAAGATCAACGCGTAGATGTACTGCTGCTCGGCGACGTGGGCGCCGAAGTACGACGAGATCCAGGTGCCCGGAATCCGTCCCACCGTGGACACGACGGCGAAGACCCAGAACGGGATCGGGCTGATGCCGAAGAGGTACGAGACGATGTCCTTCGGAAATCCCGGGATGAGATACAGGATGAAGCAGATGATCGCACCCTCGGCTTCGAGGATGAAGTT
>DASYUQ010000197.1 GCA_036001065.1 Candidatus Methylomirabilota bacterium | reverse complement strand
GGCCGTGGCCAGCGTGGGTACGTGCGCACCCACGTCCTCCTATAGAGACGCTGGCTGCGGTCGAACCATCTCCTGAACACCGCCCATGTTCGCGGCCATGTGCCGCTTTCACCTGCGAGCTTATTTCGGATCGGGGCTAGGACTCCCCCGTTTTGACAGGAGGATGGAGCTCGTATTTCTCCATGCGATACCTGAGCGTCTCCTTGGAAATCCCCAGCAACTCTGCGGCCCGCGTGCGATTCCAGCCGGCGACGCGGAGCGCTTCGTAGATGAGCTGCCGTTCGACCTCGTCGAGGACGATCTTTCCCGCCGAGAAGTCGACACGAACCGTTCCGTCAATCTCCACGACGACCGGGGTCTGACACTTCGTCTCGGCGAAACCGAGCTGCTCCAGCGTGACCACGGGCCCGCCGTGGAGCAGGACAGCGCGCTCCATCACGTGCGCCAGCTCCCGGACGTTCCCCGGCCACGAATACGAACGCATGGCCACTTCGGCCTCGGGGGCGAGCTCTTTCGCCGGCAGTCCGTACTGCTGGCTGAAGCTCTCGAGGAAGTGACGGGCCAGGAGCGTGATGTCGTCCCCCCGCTCCCGGAGAGGCGGGATGTGAAGGGTGAGCGTGTTGATCCGGTAATAGAGGTCGGGGCGAAAGGCGCCTTCGGCAATGGCCGCCCCCAGATCGCGGTTGGTGGCGGCCACGATCCGGACGTTGAACGTCTTCGCCCGGAGGCCGCCGATGCGACGGACGGACCGGTCCTCGAGCGCCTTGAGGAGCTTGACCTGCATCCCGAGCTCCATGTGCCCGATCTCGTCCAGGAAGAGGGTCCCCCCGTCCGCCGCCTCGAACAACCCGGGCTTGGCGGCCTTGGCGTCGGTGTACGCGCCGCGCTCGTAACCGAACAGCTCGGCCTCCAAGAGCGCCGGAGGAATCGCCGCGCAGTTGATGTCCACGAAGGGCCCGGCGGACCTCGGACCGTGGTAATGAATCGAGCGGGCAATCATGTCTTTGCCCGTACCGGTTTCGCCGCGGATCAGCACCGTCGGGGCGACGCCGCCCTCCGGCGCTTCCAGAGCGGCGATCCGCTCGATCTGGCTTCTCAGCGCGCAAATCGAGGCCGACTCCCCCACGATTCGGGAGATGTGCCCGACGGTCTGGTGCCGCTCCTTGAGATAGGACAGTTCCCGGCGCATGCGCAGATGCGCCGAGGCTTTGTCCACGATCACCCGGAGCTCGTCGAGGTCGACGGGCTTCGTCAAATAGTCGAACGCGCCGAGCTTCATGGCTTCCAGCGCAGAAGCGACCGAGGCGTGGGCGGTCATCATGATGACCTCGGTGGTCGGCGATAGTTCGCGGAGCCGCCGCAGCACGTCGAGCCCGTCGATGCCGGGAAGTTTGATGTCGACCACGGCCACTTCTGGACTGATCTGCTCGGCGATCCGGACCCCCTCTTCGCCAGAGTGAGCGACCGAGGTCGTGTACTTGTGTCGCTCCAGGTACGTCGAGATAGCTTCGGCCAAGACGGTTTCGTCTTCGATCACGAGAATCAGGGGGACCATGGGTCAGGCGGGCTTGACGGGAAAGGTCACCCGGAACACGGAGCCTCCACCCGGACGGCTCTGCACGGCGATGGAGCCATCGTGCGCCTCGATGAACTTCTTGGCCAGAGCCAGTCCCAGCCCGGTCCCCTGCGGCTTGGTCGTGTAGAACAGCTCGAAGATCTTTGACATCTCTTCGGGACGGATACCGCAACCGGTGTCGTGGACTTCCGCAAAGACCTGGGCGCCGCCGGCGCCGTCGTCGCTGATACCGCTGCTGATGGTGATGGTCCGGGAGCCGTCGGCAATGGCCTCGATGGCGTTGCTGATCAGGCCCAGAAAGACCTGCTCGAGCAGAATGGCGTCTCCCATGATGGAGGGCAGCGCGGGGGCCAGCTGCTCAACGACCGCGATGTTGGCGGAGGCAATGCGTCCGGCCGTCATCCGGAGACTGGCGCGGATGACGTTGTTCAGGTCCAGTGGCTCGCTCCGCCGTTCAGCGGGCCGGACGAATTGCAACAGGTCTTTGATTCTGCCCCCCAGCCGGTCGACCTCGGACATGACGCTGACCAGATTCTTCGCCGTCAGCGGCGAGCCCCCGCCCTCGCGGCAATCCAGGAGGGCGACCTGGGCGGCGGCGCGGATGTTGGCCAGCGGGTTGCGGATACCGTGCGCGACGGCGGTGACCACCGCGCCAATCGCCGCCATCCGCTCGGCCTGGAGCAGCTGGACCTGGACGTTCCGCAGTTCCTCGTTGGCGGCAGTCAGCTCCCACGTCCGCTGTTCGAGGGTTTGGCGTTGATGCTCGATCCGGTGGGAGGCCCGACGGACGACCCAGAAAAGCGAACAGTAGATCAGCGATGCGCCGGCGAGGGCGGTGGTGGCGACGGTGAGCTGCGCCCTGCGAATGTTCATGAAAACCTGGTCAAGCTCCTTGTAGGTCTCGATGACACCGATCACCCTGGAGGCCCCCGGGAACACGATCGGCACGTACACCTCGACCAGCTCCGGCAAATTGTCGCGCTCGTAGACATTCTCTCCCTTCTTTTTGCCCATCTCGAGATTGACCATCGTTCGCCCGGCCAGCGCTCCCACCAGCTGCGGGTTGTCGGGGAAACGCTGACCAATCAAGCGCGACTCATCGGACCACACCACGGCCATCGTGTCGTCGTAGATCTTCACCCTGACAATGTCCGGCATCAGGATCGTCTGTTGGTAGAGTTGCTGGAAGTGTCGCTGAGCGTTCGGGCTACTCGGTGACTCGAAGTCGGCCGGCGTGAGGTAAGCGCGGGCCGCTTTTCGGATGTAGTTTGCTGTGAGACTCCACTCCCAATCGAGCAGGTCTTTCCGCACATTGTAGAAGGTCAACGTCACCAGCGCGGCTGTCGTCAGGCAGGTGACGATCAGGCTGACGACGGCGAACTGCCGTATCAGCGAACCGCCGATCCACCACGTTCGGAAGAACCGCACGAGCATCCCGCGGCATGATCCCAGATCGGTCTGCACCTCGCAAGAGCGCACCGCCCAACTCGCCACCCACGTCGGCTACGCCAGCACCGCCGTGGCTCCCGGCTCGCGCACATCCCTACCGATTGACGGTCCCGCGATCAATCAGCGCAAAGTGGCCGGGGACGCCGTCCTGCCGGAAGACGTCCCCGGTCCTTTCCCTCAGCGCTTCACCTCGCATGGTGCCGTCGCCGTGGCCACGGTGTTTCCGGCCGCATCCAAGATCGATCCGGTGACCTGGGCGTTTTGAATGAAGTCTGGCGCGATCGCGGTGGCCCCCTCGGCGATATCGCCGGCGTCACTGTCGAAGTCGAACTCGACCTGATCTGCGACCGCGGCCTGCGTTCCGGAGGTCGCCGTGTTCAGCCCGGACGCGAGCCTGGCGGCAAATGTTCCGTTCGCAGGAACGAGGTCGAACCCATCGACGCTCGCCTTCGACCTCGGCGGGTTCAGCCGTTGCTCGCACCGTACCCGCACACCAGCCGCATCCGCCTCGAGAACCGCGGCCAGAAGAATCACTAGACACCCAACCGTGGTCACGACTCTCTGTCCCATCATGCTTCGTGCCCTCCTTTCATTCCTGTGGCTCCTTGGTTCGTGCAGCGCTCTCAGTCTTCGGCAAGGGCCGTGCCAAAGCTCGTCGTTCGGCTACCGCGTCGGAGCATTCCGGAACGACCTCGAAAAGCAACGCCTTGGCCGGGCCGCTCGGTCGAGGACGCGATCCGCACCCGGTGAGCGTGGTGGACCGTGGCGATTGACCGTCGGCATTTGCCCAATGTGGGCTTTTGCCCCTGCCTGTCGCCGTGGTGACCGAGTCCCGCTGGCACCATCGCTGGTGCTCACGCTGGGCTCGTGATGGTCGCACCGGCGTGGGCAGACTGGCGGCCGGTACTGCACTCCTGCGCCTTCAGGGTATGAAGGATCCGCCGCGCGCCGTGAACGTCGTTCCGGTCGCCCCGGCCGCGTGAGGTTGCGGCCAGCCTGGTCGCGACTCGCCGAAGGCTAGCGGTCGGTCAGGCGGAACTCTTCGACGAACTCGATCACCCCGAGGCTGCCCGGCGCGCGGGTGACGTGCTGGGCGCGGGCCCGGAGCGCCGGCACGGCGTCGGCCACCGCCACCCCCAGCCCGCAGGCGGCGAGCAGGGTGTGATCGTTCTCGGCGTCGCCTATGGCCACGGCCTCGTTGGGGGAGACGTCGAGCGCGGCCAGGGCGGCCAGCAGCCCCGTGCCCTTCGACAGGCCCTGGGGCAGCAGCATCAGGGCGCCCTTGTTGAACTCCAGGATGCGGGGGACCCCCGCCTCCTGGATCGCTGCCCGCGCGGCGTCGGCGAAGCGGGTCAGCGTCGCCACGATCGACTCGCCGAGCTTGAACTCGACGCGGTGCCGGGACAGCGCCTCGAGCAGCGCGGGCTCCGGCGCCGCGCCCAGCGGATGGGCGCGGCCGAGTCCCGGTAGATAGAGGAGGGCGCCGTTCTCGGCGACGACGGCGTCGAACATGCGGTCGACGTTGGGGCAGACCTCCCTCAGCTCGACGAGGATCCGGCCGGTGACGAGCACGAGCTTGCGCCCGGAGGCTCGCACGCGCGCCAGCGCCGCCGCGGTCGGCGCGGGCGTGCGCCCGTTCTCGGCGATGGTGCCGTCGTAGTCGATGGCCAGGGCCCGGACGTTCATCGATTCGATGGTTCGATAGTACGATGGGATATGCGAGCCCGCACGATATGGCCGGCGGCGCTCCTGGTCCTGACCGGGTGCGCCACGACGCGCGTCGCCGTGCCGCCTTCGGCGCCGCCGCGGCTGGGGGCGGAGGAGCGCGGGCAGGCCTCCTGGTACGGCGAGCCCTTCCACGGCCGGCGCACGTCCAGCGGCGAGGTCTTCAACATGTATCAGCTCACCGCCGCGCACCGCACGCTGCCCCTGGGCACGCGCGTGCTGGTGACCCACCTGGGGAACGGACGCTCGGTGGAGGTGCGGATCAACGACCGTGGCCCCTTCGTCGGAGGCCGCATCATCGACGTGTCCTACGCCGCTGCCCAGCGGCTGAGCGCGGTCGGCGCCGGCGTCTTCCCGGTGCGCCTGCGCGTTGTCGCGCTGCCCGACAGCGCTCGCGAGCCGCCGGGGCCACGCGCCGAGCCGGCGCGTGGCCGCCCGGCCGCGCGCCCGGACACCGCGCCCCTCCGCTGACTCAGCCGCCCAGGAGCTCAGCGTACACGGCGGTCGTTTGCGCCATCGTCGCGTCCATGGTGTAGCGGGCCTGCACGAGCGCCTGGCCGGCGCGGGCCATCTCCCGGGCGCGGGGAGGATCGCGGAGCAGCGCGACGATGGCGCCCGCGAGGGCGGCGGCGTCGGCGGGAGGCACCAGCCGGCCGTTCTCGCCGTCGCGGATGATCTCGGGGGTGCCGCCGACGGTGGTGCCCACCACCGGCGTCCCCACCGCCAGCGCCTGTGGGATCACCTGCGAGATCGCCTCCGACTTGACGGAGGGCAGGACGAGGACGTCGAGCGCGGCCATCACCTCGGGGATGTCGCGGCGGAAGCCCGTCATGATGACGTGGGGCTCGAGACCCATCTCGCGCACGCGGCGACGCACGCCTTCGAAGCCGACGCCGTCGCCGACGATGAGAAAGCGTGTCCCCGGCACCGCGCGCAGCACTTCCGGGGCAGCCTCCAGGAAGTAGCGGTGTCCCTTGGAGCCGCGCACGTTGGCCACCAGGCCGACCACCGGGCTGGTGAGCCCCAACTCGTCGCGCACCGTCTTGCCCGACACGCCGGGGTGGAAGCGCATCGCGTCCACTCCCGCGGCGACGGCGACGATCCGCTCGGCGGGCACGCCGGCGCGCTGCACCAGCGTCCGGACCGCCTCGCCGCTGGTGATGACGCGATCGGCGAGACGATAGGTCAGGGCGCGCCGCTTGACGATGGGGATGGTCACGTGGCGGCCGCGCACGACGGGCAGGCGCAGCGACTTGGCCGCCAGCGTGCCCAGCCAGCTGTCGACCGAGCTGTGGGTGTGCGCGAGCGCCACCCCCCGCGCCCGCATGAGCCGGCGGAGCGCCAGGAGCGCGGGCAGATCGAGGGCGCCGCGCATGCGGACGGCGACGGCGGGCAGCTCGGCAGCGCGCGCTTCGGAGAGCAGCCGGCTCTCGGGCTGGGCGGCGATGAGCGCGCTCCAGCCGTGGTCGAGCAGCCAGCGCGCCTCGGTGAGGATCCGGATCTCCTGGCCGCCGAGGCCGAGCGAGGCCTCGGTGTGAAGGATCAATCGCTGGCGAGGCATCGGCAGGCCCATGCGAGTATAGATCATGCTTCAACGCTTCATCGAGAACTTCACCTACCTCGGGGTGTTTCTGGTGCTGTTCGGGGCCGGCCTGGGGCTGCCGATTCCCGAGGAGGCCCCGGTCCTGGCCGCCGGCGTGCTCGCGCACGAAAATGTCGTGCGGTGGTGGATCACGCTGCCCGTCTGCATCCTGGGCGTCCTCAGCGGTGACGTCGTCCTCTACTGGGTCGGCCATCACTGGGGCGAGGTGGTGCTGGACTGGCGGGTGGTCCGCCGCGTCCTCAGTCGGGAGCGCGAGGAGCGGCTCAAGGCCGCCTACCACCGCCACGGCGTGAAGATCGTCTTCACGGCCCGCCACGTGCTGGGCCTGCGGGCCGCCGCCTTCCTCACCGCCGGCATCGCCAAGATTCCGTTCTGGAAATTCCTCGCGGTGGACGCCGGCGCGGCGTTGGTGGGCGTCCCTGTCGGCTTCGGCATCGCCTTCCTCTTCGCGGACCAGCTCGCGCGCGTGATGGCCGACGTGCGCCGCTTCGAGCGCTGGCTGGTGCTCTGCGCGCTGGTGGGGCTGGCCGCCGGGCTCGCCGTCCTCGCCTACCGCCAGAGCCGCCGCAGCTGACGCGCGCCCGCCCTCGCCCCGGCCCTCGATGCCCGCGGCCGGCTCGCCGCCGGCGGCCGCCGCTAGCCCCCCGGGCCGACCGAAGACGCGGAGTTGTGGCGGCGTCGGGGTGGCGGGCGGTGCGAGACCCGTGTTTCAGGGGGTAGACCCGGCCCCTGCGCCTTCGAGCTCGTCGAGCGTGGCGTGGCTAGCGTGGTCGAGCACCGCCCGCCACCCCGACGCCCCGAAAACCCCGCGTGCTATAGTCGCCTCGGGGGAGTCGTGACGACAGCCGGCCGCAAGCCGTGGCACGCGATCTTCAAGCTGCTCGAGGGCGACGAGCGGGTGTTCGCCGTGCTCCTCGCCGTCGTGATGGTCGGCGGCCTGACCACCCTCGGCCTCGTCCCCCTGCGGCCCCGCTACCGGATCGACCTCTTCTCGCTGGTGACGTGGTTCGCGGCGTACAAGGTCGGCATCTTCGCGCTGGTCACGATCAACCCGCGCGCTACCCGCATCATCTTTCTCAACGCGCTCGGCATCGATCTGCTGCTCGTCTTCACGCTGCTCTATTTCACCGGCGGCGGCGACAGCCTCTTCTACCTCCTCTTCTTCCCGCTGGTCGCGGTCAACGCCTACTACTTCGGCCCGTGGGTGGGCCTGGGCGCCGCCCTCATCGTCGGCGGGCTCTACACGCTCTCCGCGTGGCTGGTGCCGCCCTGGGTCGGCTGGACGCCGGGGTTCATTCTCTCCGCGCTGGCCGGCCTCCCGGCGGTGACCCTGGGCCTCGTCGCCGAGCGGGAGCGGCGGGCACGCGGCGAGGTCGAGCGGCTCAACACCGAGCTGACGGGAACGCTCAACCGGCTCCAGGCGACCCAGCAGGAGCTCCTCGTCGCCGAGCGCATGGCCACCGTGGGGCGGCTCAGCCTCAAGGTCGCGCACGAGGTCCGCAACCCGATCAGCGCGATCGAGTTGAACGCAGAGATCCTGCGGGACATCGTGCGCGGGCAGGCGGGGACGGAGCGGGAGGAGGCGGCCGGGCTCGTGGCCGCCATCCAGGACCAGGTGCGGACGCTGGACGCCCTGACCGAGGAGTACCTGACCTTCGCGCGCTTCCCCCGCCCGCACTTCGAGGAGGAGTCGGTCAACGACCTGGTGGTGGAGTTGGCCGACTTCGTGCGGCCCGTCGCCGTGCGCCAGGGCCTCACGCTGCACGTGGAGACCGATCCGACCGTGCCCATGATGGAGATCGACCGCGGCCTGCTGCGCCAGGCCATCCTGAACCTCGTCAAGAACGGGCAGGAGGCGCTCTCCCGCGGGGGCGAGCTGACGCTGGCCAGCCGGCGCGAGGGCGACACCGTGGAGGTCTCGGTGACCGACACCGGCGGCGGCATTCCCGACGAGGTCGCCAAGCGGCTGTTCGAGCCGTTCTTCACGACCAAGCCGCAGGGGACCGGCCTCGGCCTGTCGATCGCGCGCCAGATCATCGAGGAGCACGGCGGCGAGATCCGCTGGACGAACCGGCCGGGCGCGGGCGCCCGCTTCACCATCCGTCTGCCGCTCAAGCGGGCGGTCCATGCCTGATCCCGCCACCCTGCTGGTCGCCGACGACGATCCGGGGCTCCGCGAGAGCCTCGAGCGCACGCTGACTCGCGAGGGCTATCGCGTCGTCGTCGCCTCCGACGGGCGCGCCGCCCTCGAGCGCCTGCAGGCCGGCGGCGTCGACCTGGTCCTCACCGATCTCAAGATGCCCGCGCTGTCCGGCATCGAGCTGCTGCACGCCGCCAAGGCCATCGCGCCGGACGTCGACGTCATCCTGCTCACCGCGTTCGGGACCATCGAGGAAGCGGTCAAGGCGATGAAGGACGGCGCCTACGACTTCCTCACCAAGCCCGTGCAGCGGGCGCAGCTGCAGCGCGTGATCCGGTCGGCGCTCGAGCGGCGCCAGCTCATCCAGCAGAACCGCGCCCTCCAGCAGCGCCTTGACGCGCTGCTCCGCCAGGGCGCCGTCATCGGCGCCAGCCCCGCCTTCCGGCGCATGATGACGCTGGTGGAGCAGGTCGCCGACAGCTCCGCCACCGTGCTGGTCCAGGGCGAGAGCGGGACGGGCAAGGAGCTGGTGGCCCGCGCCATTCACGAGCGGTCGGCCCGGCGCAACGGCCCCTTCGTGGCCGTCAACTGCGCCGCGTTGCCCGAGACGCTGCTGGAGTCCGAGCTGTTCGGCTACGAGCGGGGCGCCTTCACGGGGGCGGCGGGACGCAAGGAGGGGCGCTTCGAGCTGGCCGACGGCGGCACCCTGTTCCTCGACGAGGTCGCCGACCTCTCCGCGGTGACGCAGCCCAAGATTCTCAGGATGCTCCAGGAGGGCGAGTTCGAGCGGCTGGGCGGCACCAAGAGCATCCGCGTCGACGTCCGGGTCGTCGCCGCCACCAACCAGGACCTGGCCCAGATGGTGCGCGACAAGCGCTTCCGCGAGGACCTCTACTACCGGCTCAACGTCATCACCATCACGGTGCCGCCGCTGCGCGAGCGGCGCGAGGACATCCGCGTCTTGGCCGAGCACTTCCTGCGCGTGTACGCCGCCAAGAACAACCGGCACCTCGACGGCTTCGCGGACGAGGTCCTGCGCAGGCTCGAGGGCTACTCCTGGCCCGGCAACGTGCGGGAGCTCGAGAACATCGTCGAGCGCGGCGTCGTGCTGGCCCGCGGCGTCCAGATCGACCTGCCCGACCTCCCCGAGGAGATTGCGGGAGCCACGCCGTTGCCCGAGGGCGTGCTGACCGTACGCATCGGTACGCCGCTGGCGGAGATCGAGCAGCGCCTGCTGGAGGCGACGCTGCGGGCGACCCGGGGCAACAAGACGCTCACGGCGCGGCTCCTCGG
>DASYUQ010000196.1 GCA_036001065.1 Candidatus Methylomirabilota bacterium | reverse complement strand
GACGTCCAGCGCGTCGCCGCCAAATACTTCGGCCCGGCGGCCTTCAGCCGCGTAGTCGTGGGGCAGGGGTCGTGAGGTGGCTGCCGGCGGTGGGGGCCCTGGCGCTGGTGCTGGCGGCGGCGACGGCGCAGGCGGACGGCGCCTGGCTGGCCCTGACCGAGCGCCAGCGCGAGCAGGCGCTGCGCGTCGGGCAGCGGAGCGTCACCGTGGAGTCGTTCGGCGAGGAGTGGCGGGTGGTCAACGGCGCGGGCGAGAGCGTCACCGTGATCACGCCCTTCCACCGGCTGGTCTGGGCGGCGCGTCACGCCGCCTTCAAGAATGAAGCGGTCCAGCCCAAGGAACAGGACCGCTTGATCGAGGAGCTCAAAGAGCGGCTGCGGTTCGAGGTCAACCTCAATGGGCCGCGGGAGGACTTCGCTCGCTACTTCCGTCCGCGGCTCGTCCTCGGCGCCCGGCAGATCGAGCCCTCGCTGGTGCAGAACGAGCGCACCGGCATCCGGCAGGAGAACGGCACCTACCTGGCCCGCTGCGTGTACTGGTTTCCGAGCAAGGACATCACCGGCACGTCGCGGTTGACACTCGTCGTGCGCGACGCCGACGGCCGGGACGTCACGAACTTCGCCATCGACCTGGGCACGATGCGGTAATCTCCAAGGAGGCGGCATGGTCACCAGGGAGCGCTTCAGGCTGCTGAAGGTGTAGCCCGTGCGGCCGTCCCTGCCCACCGCCGACCGCCACGCCGGCGCCGCCGAGAGCGTCTCGTGGAGGGTCCACCGCGAGGTGGCCCTGCTGCTGGGCTGGGGCAGCGCGATCCTCCTCCAGTTCGCGCATCCCCTCGTCGCCCGGGGCGTCGCCGACCACAGCGGCTTCCGCCGTGACACGCGGGCGTCGTGGCGCCGGCTGCAGCGCACGCTGGGCGCGATGTTAGACCTGACCTTCGGCGGCGAGGACGGCGCGGCCCGGGCCGCCGGGGCCATCAACCGGGTGCACGACCGGATTCACGGCCCCCTTCGCCAGCCCGAAGGGCCATACCCAGCGGGAGCGAGCTACTCGGCCCACGACCCCTCGCTGCTGACCTGGGTGCACGCCAGCTGCCTGGACGCGTTCACGCGGGCCTACGAGCTCTACGTGGGCCCGCTGACGCCCCAGGACAAGGACCGGTACTGCGCGGAGGCGGCCCGCGTCGAGCCGCTGCTGGGCATTCCGGAGGGATCGTTGCCGCGGAGCACCGTGGAGCTGCAGACGTACATGGACGCGAGGCTGGGAAGCGGGCAGATCGTGGTCACCGACACGGCTCGCGCCCTGGCCCGCGACCTGCTCGCGCCCCCGGTGCTCCGCGTGGTCTGGCCGCTGGCCTGGATGTTCCGGATCGTGGCCATCGGGCTGCTGCCGCCGTCGATCCGCGCGGCGTATGGCTTTCGGTGGGACGCGCGCCACCGGACCGCGCTGGGCGCGGGCGCCTGGCTCGTACGCCACGCGCTGCCGCTGCTGCCGCCGGTCCTCCGCTACTGGCCCGCCGCGCGCGCGGCCCGCCGCCAAGGCTGACCCGGCGCCGTCGCGCGCCGATGCTATAATCCGCTGGCACTTCGAAGCACATCACGTTGGCCCGAGGAGGTCAGCCCCATGAAAGCTGTTCGCATCCACACGCCGGGAGGACCCGAGGTCTTGCGGTACGAGGACGTGCCGGAGCCGACGCCGAAGGCCGGCGAGGCCGTGGTCAAGCTCGACGCCGCCGGACTGAACTACATCGACGTGTACTTCCGTACCGGTCTCTACAAGGCCGATCTTCCGGCGACGCTCGGCATGGAGGGCGGCGGCACCGTGACGGCCGTCGGCGCCGGCGTGAGCGATGTGAAGGTCGGCGACAAGGTCGCCTATACCGGCGTGCGCGGCTCCTACGCCCAGTACGCGGCGGTGCCGGCGGACCGGCTCGTCCCGCTCCCGCAGGGCGTGAGCACCAAGCAGGGAGCGGCGGCGATGCTGCAGGGCATGACGGCGCACTACCTCGCCTGCTCGACGTATCCCCTCAAGAGCGGCGACACCTGCCTCGTGCACGCGGCGGCGGGGGGCGTCGGCCTGCTCCTCTGCCAGATCGCCAAGATGCGCGGGGCCCGCGTGATCGGTACCGTCTCCACGGAGGACAAGGCCAAGCTCGCGCGCGAGGCGGGCGCCGACGAGGTGATCCTCTACACGAAGCAGGACTTCGAGGCTGAGGTCAAGCGTCTCACCGGGGGCAAAGGCGTCCAGGTCGTCTACGACTCCGTCGGCAAGGACACCTTCGACAAGAGCCTCAACTGCCTCGCGCTGCGGGGGATGATCGTGCTGTTCGGCCAGTCGAGCGGGCCCATCGCGCCCCTCGACGCGCAGATCCTCAACGCCAAGGGCTCCGTCTATCTGGCGCGGCCGAGCCTCTTCCACCATATTCCCACCCGCCCGGAGCTGCTCCAGCGCGCCGGCGAGGTGCTGGGGTGGGTCCGCGACGGCAAGCTCAAGCTCCGCATCGCCTTCGAGTTTCCGCTGAAGGAGGCGGGGGAAGCCCACAAGGCGCTGGAAGGGCGCAAGACGACGGGCAAGGTGCTCTTGATTCCGTAGGGAACTTCGCCGGCTCCGCTAGCGCGGGGGTCTACAATGAGTCAAGGAGGTGGCAGATGACACGGCGACGGTTCGTCCCCCTGCTGGGCCTCGTGCTGATGGGGCTGCTCTTCGTCACGACGACCGAGGCCTGGGCGCGCGCCACCGGTGGAGGGAGCCGCGGCTCCCGCACGTATTCCGCGCCGTCGCGCCCGTCCCCCACGAGCCCCGCTACGCCGTCCAGGCCGACGACCTCCACCTCGCCGGCCGCCCCCCAGCGCCCGGGCATCTTCGGCGGGTTCGGAGGCGTGCTCGGAGGTCTGCTGATCGGCGGGCTCCTCGGTGGCCTCCTGTTCGGCCACCCCGGCTTCGGTGTCGGCCTCCTGGACGTCCTCTTGATCGGCGGCGGGCTCATGCTGCTGATCGCCTTCCTCAGGCGGCGCCAGACCGCCGGCGAGCCGGCCTACGCGATGGCGGGCGCGCGCGGCGCCGCCGAGGGCGCCCCCTGGGGCTCGAGCGGTGGAGCCACGATGGAGGCGCCGGCGGCGCCGGACGACCTCGAGCGCGGCCTCGCCCACATCCGCACGATGGATCCCGGCTTCGAGCCGGCGGCCTTCGCGACGATCGCGCGCAGCGCGTTCCTCGACTTGCAGCGGGCGGTGGCGGCCCGCGACGTGGCGCCGCTGCGTGACCGGCTCACCTCCGAAATGTCGGCCATGCTCCAGAGCCAGTGCGATCGTCTGCGCAGCTCGCGACAGACCAATCGCATCGAGAAGATCGAGATCCGGCGGATCGACGTCACCGAGGCGTGGCAGGAGAGCGGGCGGGACTACGTGACGGTCTACCTCGCCGCCTCGCTGCTGGACTACGTCGTCGACGACGGCACCGGCGCCGTCATCGACGGCTCGCCGACCCAACGACAGGAGATCGAGGAATACTGGACCTTTACCCGCCCGGTCGGTACCGGGGCCTGGAAGCTCTCGGCCATCCAGACCGGGTAGGGCGCTCCCGGCGGTGAACCGTGACCCGTTTCGTGAAGTGGCTGGCGGTGGCGAGCGTGGCGATCGTCGTCCTGGCGATCGCCGTGCTGGCCGCCGTCCCCTACCTCGCTGACACGCCCCGCATCCAGTCGCTGATCGCTGGCAACGCGAGCCAGGCGCTCGGCCGGCCCGTCAAGTTCTCCTCCGTCTCGGTGTCGACGCTGCCGCTGCCCTCGGTGGTGCTGAAGGACCTCGAAGTCGCCGAGGATCCCGCGTTCGGCACCACGCCCTTCCTCAAGCTGAATCAGGCGGAAATCCGACTGCGCCTCTGGCCGCTGCTCCTCTTCCGCGTCGAGCTGGGAGACCTCGTCCTGAAGGAGCCGGTGATCTCGCTCGTCGAGACCGCCGACGGGCGCTGGAATATCGCGAGCCTCGGCCGCGGGTCGGAGGCTGAGGCGCGCGCGCCGGGCCGAACCCGCCCCTCGGGTGGTGCCGGGGCCGGGGCAGGGCTCCCATCGCGGGTAAAGGTCGACAAGGGGCTCGTCACCTACGAGTCGCGCGCCGGCGGCACCACGGCGCGCTATCGCGTGGAGAATCTCAACCTCACGCTCACGGGCGCCACCGCGCCGCTGGCCTTCCAGGGCGACGCCCTGGTGAAGCCCGGCGATCTGGCGGTGAAGATCACCGACGGCACCGTCGGGGTGAACGGCGCCCGGTCCCTGGTCGAGGCGCCGCTGCGCGCGCGGCTCACGCTGGACGGCAAGGACATCCGCGAGTTGGTGGCCACCGCCATGGGGCCCGAGCCCACCCTCGCCGGCGGCCTCAAGGGCACGCTGGCGCTCGGCGGCACCGTCGGCAAGCCGCGGGCCTCGGGCGACGTCGAGCTGACCAACCTTGCCGTCACCCAGACCAACCCGCAGTGCCCCGAGCCCAAGCGCCGGACGCTCACGCTGGGTCCGGTGAAGTTGAACACGACCTGGGAGGAGTCGCGCCTGATCGGGCGCTCGGTCACGACGGAGATCGGCAAGGGCACGATCACCACCAACCTGTCGGTGGCGCTGGACCGCGGCGTGCGCGTGGAGCTCGGGGATCTGGGGATCAAGACGCTGCCGGTCGAGAAGATCCTCGTGGACTTCCTCTGCCAGGGCTACGCGGTGACGGGGCCGCTCGATCTCTCCGGCAACACCTCCGCGCGTCTCGACGATCTCTGGAACACACTGAACGGCAAGGGGCAGTTCAAGCTCGGTCCGGGGAAGGTCGTGGGCGCCCAGGCGCTGGCGCTGCTGAGCACCGTGCTGCGGCTCGGCGGCGCCGTCTCCGCCCTCGCCGGCGGTGAGCTGCCGACGGCATTCTCCTCTTCGGCATTCGACTACGAGACGGTCGCCGCGACCTACACCGTCACCAACGGCGTGGTGAGCACGCGCGATCTGCTGTTGACGAGCCGCGCGCTGAAAGCCAGCGCCGCCGGGACCTACGCGCTGGCCTCGGGCAAGATGAGCGTCGACCTGGTCGTCAGCACGGCCGGGCGGAACCTCAAGGCGAAGGTGGCGGGGACGGCGGCCTCGCCGTCGGTCAGCGTGGCGCCGGCGTCGGTGCTCAGCGAGAGCGAGCGGAAGAAGCTGCAGGAGAAGGTCGAGGGCGGATTGCAGGACCTGCTCAAGAAGTTCCGGTGAAGCGGCCGCCGCCGAGCCTGCCCGCCTCCACCAGTCGCACGAAGAACGTGTAGAGCTGTTGGTAGTCGCGGTACCACCGCTCGCCGAAGCGGGCGACCGTCTCCGCGCGCAGCGCCCGGTACATCTCGAGCCGTGCTCTCAAGATCGGCCGCCACTGCTCGGACACGTCCTCGGCCTCGATCGCCCCGAACCCGGCGCGTCCCAGCAGCCGGCGATAGCCGTCGAGCGTCTGGAGCGTCGTCGCCCCCATCCACTCGCGCAGGCGCTGACGCTCACGGTCGTCGAGCCTCGGGTAGGCAGTCCAGTCGGTGAAGGCCAGCCGGCCCCCGGGGACCAGCACGCGCCGGCACTCCCCCAGCACCGCGGCCTTGTCCTCCACGTGCAGCAGCGCCTCCTGGCTCAGGCAGGCATCGAAGCGCGCGGAGGCCAGCGGCAGGGCCGTCGCGTCGCCCCTGACCGCCACGACCCGCCCGGCCAGGCCCACCAGGCGCGTGAGCCGATGGGCGCCCGCGGCGCGGCCCTGATTGAGCTCGAGCGCCACGACCCGGCACCCGAACCGGGAGGCCAGAAAGCGCGCGGGACCTCCCAGCCCCGCGCAGACGTCCAGCACGCGCGAGGCCCCGCGGATGCCGGCCCGCCGGGCGAGCGTCTCCACCGCCGCCAGCCCGCCGTAGTGATCTTGATCGAAGTCGAACAGATCCTCGGCCGTGAGCGCGGCGAGGACCGCGCCGCGGCGCCGGGCGACGGCGGCCAGGACCTGCTGCTCGTTGATCGGATGGCGGTCGTAAAAGTCAGTGACGCTCACGGCGCGATCTCTGGCCATGCCCACGCGGAAGTTCAGGGTAGTATCGTACCGGTATGGTCAAGCTCACCTTCAGCCTCGATGAGACCACGGTGGCGGAGCTACGCCGCGCGGCCGACCGACTCGGGAAGCCGCAAAGCCAGGTGGTCCGCGAGGCGATTCACGACTACGCGGCCCGCATCGGCACGTTCAGCGAGGAGGAGCGGGTCCGGCTACTGAAGATCTTCGACACGGTCGCGCGTCCGCGCCACTTTGCGCGCGCAGCCATCTGAGTTTCCGCAAAGCTCCTCCTCAATAGTTGGTTGGTAAGATCGAGCAGGCAGCTTCTTGCGCGTGGGCTGATGCGGAGGCGCGGGGAAGGCCGAAGAAGGCGTCGGGTGGTGACACCACGGTTGAACCGGGCGGGACGGAGGCACGAATGAGCCGGAGAAGGTGGGCCTGGATTTTGGCCCTGCCCTCTTGTCTCTCGTGCGTCTCGTGGCCAGCCCAGACCGATACGCAGGCAATTATGGCGGGATGCGGCGGCGGGGTTGCTGGTGGCGGCGGGGGAGTTGTGGTCTATCGTGATGGTCGCGTCACTCGTTGGCGCCGCCCGGCGGCTGGTCTCTCGGCGGAGGAAACGGCGCTTCGCACGGATCCCGATATCGCCCAGCGTTTGTTCGATGAACTCGGGGCGATCGGTTTCACGCGCGTTCGGCTTGTTGAACCTAGCAACGTGACGTGTTCGCTCACCCTAAAAACCGCGTCGGGTACCCACGCGGTCTTGTGGCCGTTGGGCAGCGACCGCGCTCCGGGTTCCGTGAGGAAGGTTTTCGACGAGATTATCCGTCTTGATCCTGCCAACTCGCGCCCGCGAGACGGCCCAGAGATCACAGACCGACAACCGCCGCCGAAGCCGAACCTGCGGCTCGATCCCGCGCGCCCACGGGTGCCGCCCCCGTCGCGACCCCTCGAAATCTGGCGTCCTTAGCCTTGGCATACATCGCCGTGTGCAAGTCCTAGAGGCCTGACTTCGCGTTAGAGGGCTGAGCATCAGCCCGAAGTGCCGCCGCCGCCGTGACACACCTGCCTGGCAGATAATGGGACGCTCGACACGACACCGCGTGCGTGGTCAACGGTACCCGCCAGTCGTGGACGGCGAACCCTCGATTTGTTCGCTTCCAAGGCCTGACTTGTTCACGGTGAGGGTGCGCTGCTCGTGATCGTAAAGGTCAGGCCGTTGGAGGTACGGCTTCTCGGCGCGGGGTTGAACACGGTCACGCTGTGTGGCGATCTCGGTGTTCGGGATCGCGCCCTGGAGTTGGGTGTTGCTCACGAACGTGGTCGTCCGGCCGGCCCCGTTCCAGCGCACCACCGAAGCGGCGATGAAGTGCCGGGCCGCCTTGAAGGGCCCTGCCAGCTATGATAAAAGCAAATCGTTTCCAAACGGCCGGGCGAGGGAAGACCATGAGTAGCTTCAAGGAAGGCCTCGAAGACGTCGTCGTCTCGACCTCGGAAATCTGCTTCATCGACGGGCGGGAAGGGAGGCTGCTCTACCGCGGCTACGACGTCGACGAGCTGGTTCAGTTCTCCTCGTTCGAGGAGGTGGTCTATCTCCTCTGGCACGGCAACCTGCCCAGCCGTAAGGATCTGGACGCCCACGTCAAGGCGCTCTCCTCGACGGCCAACCGGAGGCTCCCGCCCAAGCTCATCACCATCCTGCGCCAGCTCCCGAAGAAGACGGCGCCCATGGAGGTGCTGCGCACGGGCGTGTCGGCCCTGCAGGCCTTCGATCCCGACGCCGAGGACAACTCGCGCGAGGCCACCGTCCGCAAGGCGGTCCGCCTCACGGCCCAGATGCCGACGCTGGTCGCCGCCTGGGAGCGGCTGCGGCGGGGCAAGCCGCCGGTGGCGCCGAACCCGAAGCTCACCCTGGCCGCCAACTTCCTCTACATGCTGAGCGGCCAGA
>DASYUQ010000195.1 GCA_036001065.1 Candidatus Methylomirabilota bacterium | reverse complement strand
CAGGCTCACGTCCATGGAGCCGATTCCCGCCGGGATCGTCTGGGTGCGGGGGTCGAGGAGGAACACCGAGGCCAGCATGAAGTCGCTGGCGATCGTGCCGAGCGTGAAGACGGCCGCGGCCACGAGCACGGGGCGGCTCAGCGGCAGGGCGATCCGGAAGAACACGTCGGCCGGAGTCGCCCCGTCGATCCGCGCCTGGTCCAGGAGCTCCCGGGGCAGCCGCGCCCAGTAGGCCGAGAGGAGCCACACGCAGAACGGCAGCGCGAGCATCGGGTAGACCAGGAGCAGGGCGAGCAGGCTGTCGTCGAGCCCGAGCCGGATCACCACCTGGTAGAGCGGCACGAAGAGGATCGTGTGGGGCACGGCGTAGGTGGCGAAGAGCGCGCGGCGCGCCCAGCGCCCGCCGGGCGGGCGGAGGCGGCCGAGGGCCCAGCCCGCCATCACGCTCAGGAGGAGCGTCAGCGCGAGCGCGCCCGCGAAGACGACCAGGGTGTTCTCGAGCCACGCCACGAACGGGTAGCTGCGGAGCAGCCCGCCGCTGATGAGCCCGCGCGTGGGCGCGCGCTCCGCGAAGAGGTCGGCGAAGTTCTCGAGCGTGGGCCGCCGCACGATCAGCGGCGAGCCGAACACGTCCTCCTCGGCGGTCTTCAGCGACTGCACCAGCATGAAGTAGATCGGGAACAGGCACCACACGACGGCGAGCAGGACGAGCGCGGCCTGGCCCAGGCGGCGGACACTGGAGCGGCCGGCTTTGCGGCCGGTTCGGAAAACCCGGGCGTGCGCGGTCATGTCGTCCATCCAGTCGACTGGTTCGGGAGCCGGATGCCGCTCGCTCACGGCTCTCCCGTGGCGACTGCGGACCGACTGTTCGAGCGCCGGCTCTGCCGGCGCAATCCAGGGGGGAGGTTCGGAAGGGGGGCGGAGCCCCCCTCCGAGGAGTCCTCCTCGGCGGGATCGAAGAGCCGGAAGAGCGCCCACAAGGTCGCCAGCAAAGGCGGCACCAGCGTGAGCGAGAGCGCGGAGGCGAGGCCGAGCTGGCCGCCATTGATCCCGAGCCAGTAGGCCTGCGTCCCGATCACGGGGAACACGATGCGCCCGCCCGTGAGCATCCAGACGTTGGCGAGGTCGGCGAAGGCCGTCGTGAGGGAGAGGAAGACGGCGAGGGCCAGGAACGGCCGGAGCAGCGGTACCGTGACGAGCCAGAACCGGCGCCAGGCGCTGCCGCCCTCGAGCCGCGCCGACTCGAGCAGCGCGGCCGGGATCGCGGCGAGCCCGGCGAGCAGGAACACCGCGGTGAACGACCCGCCCCGCCACACGTTGAAGGCGGCCACGCTCAGGAAGGCCCAGGCCCCCGTGCCCAGAGCCGAGTCCACCGCATACTTCGCGTGCCCGACGGCGAGGCTGTAGGAGGTGATGAGCGGCGGGTTCAGCGTCCAGTACCAGCCGATGACGGCCACGCTCGCGGGGTAGACCCAGGGCAGGAACACGGCCAGCAGCGCGAGCGCGCGCCCCGGGAACGGCCGGTGGAGGAGCAGCGCGAGGGGGACCCCGATGGCGAGCTTGAGGGCGGCGGTCGCCGCCACGTAGGCGAGCGTCGCCGCCGCGGCGGGCCAGAAGCGGTAGACGGGGTCGGTCAGGAGGCGGGCGTAGTTGGCGAGCCCCACGAACCGAGCGGGCCCGTCGAGCTGGGGTGAGAGGTTCGTGAGGGAGACCCAGGTCTCCCACGCGACGGGATAGGCGAGCACGCCCAGCACCATCACGGCCGCCGGGAGCAGGAGCAGCCACGCCACGAGCACCTCGCGGCGGCGCGCACGGGCGGGCGAGGCGGAGCGGCTCAGCGGGCGGTGTACCGCGCGGCCGCGGTCGCCCGCTCGCGCGGATAGACGACCACGTGCCGGCCGTTCTGGATCTGCACGACCACGCGCTCGTAGAAGAGCGGCTCGCCCGTCGCGCCGAACTTCACCCGGCCGAGCGGCGTCTCCACGTCGACGCGGGCCAGCGCGTCGCGGACGGCCGGGCCGGTGGGCTCGCGGCCGGCCGTGACCACGCCCTCGATCGCGGCGAGCAGCGCGCGGGCCGCCGCGTACCCGTGCATGGTCAGCGGCGCCGGCTCGCCGCCGAAGCGCGCCGTGAAGGCGGCGACGAAGGCGGCCGACTCCGCCTCGCGCCCGCCGAGGTAAATTCCCGGCAGCCAGGACGTGGTGCCGAAGAGGCCCTCGCTGGCCGGCCCGAGCTCGCGGATCACCGCGGGGAACTCCATCCCGAAGGCGCCGAGGAAGGCCTTGAGCGTGATCCCGGACTGCGCCATCTGCCGGGTCAGGAGCAGGTGGTCGGCGAAGAACGTGTCGGAGAGCAGGACCTCGGCGCCCCGGTCGCGCAGCCGCGCGAGCAGCGGCGTGAAGTCGGAGAGCCCCGGCGCGAACGGCTCGAGGACGGGGACCGCCACGCCCTTCTGCTCCAGCGCCTCCTTCTGGCGCCGCGCGATCTGGGTCGCCCCCGGCGTGGACGAGTGGAAGATCGCCACCGCGCGGGGCTTGAAGACGTCGAGGACGATGCCGACGGTGGCGGCGACGTAGGGCGCCGGGCTCGAGATCCGGAAAAACCAGCGGTTTCCGCGCCGGGTGAGGCGCTCGTCGAGGGAGGCCGTGGCGAGGTAGGGGATGCGGGTCCGGTCGGCCACCTCGGCGATCGGGCCCACCAGGCTGTCGACGTAACCGCCGATCAGCGCGACCGCGCCCTGCCTCGACGCCAGCTCCTCGGCGGCCGCGATGGCCCGCTGGGGCGCGCCCTCGTCGTCGCGGGAGTGAAGCTCGATCCGCCGGCCGGCAAGCCCGCCGCGCGCGTTGGCCTCCTCGACGGCGAGCAGGATGTCCTGGTGGATCGCGGTGCCCTGGACGGCGAGCAGGCCGGTGCGGGGGTTGATCTCGCCGAGGACGACGGGCCCGGCCGCGCGCGCCGATCCGGCGGCGAGCCCGCCCAGGACGAGCGCCAGCGCCACGAGGCCACGGCGCATGGCGCGGCTACTGGAGCGCTTCTTCCGTCTTGGTGTCGAAGAAGTGGGTGCGCTCCGGCACGAAGGCCACCCGGATCTTCTCGTGCTGCTTCACGCGCACGCTGGGGTCGACCCGCAGCACCATCGGGCTCGGCCCCACCTTGATGTCGAGCAGGATCTCCGAGCCCAGCGGCTCCACGACGTCGACCACGGCCTCGCTGGTGATGTCCACGGGGTCGGTGCCCACGGCCAGGCGCAGGTCCTCCGGCCGGATCCCCAGGATGACGGGCTGCCCCTTCTTCGGCCCGAGCCGCGCCACACACGGCGGCGCCACCTTCAGCCGGAGGCCCGGCGCCGCCACCCACAAGGAGCCGTTGTTCTCGGTGACCGTGGTCTCGATGAAGTTCATGGCGGGGGAACCGATGAAGCCCGCCACGAACCGGTTGCGCGGCTTCCCGTAGAGCTCGAGCGGCTCGCCCACCTGCTGGATCCAGCCGTCCTTCATGACCACGACGCGGTCGCCGAGGGTCATGGCTTCCACCTGGTCGTGGGTGACGTAGATCGCCGTCGTCTCCAGCCGGTCGTGCAGCTTCTTCAGCTCCACGCGCATCTGCACCCGCAGCTTGGCGTCGAGGTTCGAGAGCGGCTCGTCGAAGAGGAAGACCTGGGGGTGGCGGACGATGGCGCGGCCGACGGCTACGCGCTGCCGCTGGCCGCCCGAGAGCTGGCGGGGCTTGCGCTTGAGCAGCTCCTGGATGCCGAGGATCTCGGCGGCATCCTGCACCCGCTTCTGGATCTCGGGCTTGGGGAACTTCCGCATCTTGAGCCCGAAGGCCATGTTGTCGTAGACGGTCATGTGCGGGTACAGCGCATAGTTCTGGAAGACCATGGCGATGTCGCGGTCCTTGGGCGGCAGGTCGTTGACGATCCGGTCGCCGATCGAGATCTCGCCCGAGGTGATCTCCTCCAGGCCCGCTACCATCCGGAGGGTGGTGGACTTGCCGCAGCCCGAGGGGCCGACCAGGACCATGAACTCCTTGTCGCGGATGTGAAGGTTCACGTCCTTCACGGCGTGGACTTCGTCGTACTTCTTGTTCAGGTCTTTCATGAGGACCTGCGCCATCGTTGGTCTCCTTATCCCTTCACCGAGCCTGTCAGCCCCGTGACGTAGTACTCCACGAAGAACGAGTACACCAGCGCCACCGGCACCGAGCCGAGCAGCGCCCCCGCCATCAGCTGTCCCCAGAAGTAGATGTCGCCCCGGATCAGCTCCGAGACGACGCCCACCGGCACGGTCTTGCGCTCGGGCGACGAGAGGAAGACCAGGGCGTAGATGAACTCGTTCCAGGACAGCGTGAACGCGAAGATGCCGGCGGAGAGGATGCCGGGCACGGCAATGGGGAAGATGATCCGCACCATGGCCCCGAAGCGCGAGGCGCCGTCGATGCGGGCGCACTCTTCCAGCTCCTTGGGGATCGTCTTGAAGTAACCCATCAAGAGCCAGGTGCAAAACGGGATCAGGAAGGTCGGGTAGGTGAGAATCAGGGCCCAGGGCGTGTTGCCGAGCTGGAAGTTGCGGATGATGTCGGCCAGCGGGATGAACAGCAGCGTCGGCGGCACCAGGTACGTCACGAAGATGGAGGTCCCCAGCGTTCCGGCCATGGGGAAGCGCAGGCGCGCCAGCGCGTAGCCGGCCAGCAGCCCGCAGAAGAGGGAGATCCCGGTGGAGGCCACCGCGATGAAGAACGTGTTCCAGAGCCAGGTGGGGAAGGTGGTCTTGGCCATCAGGTCCTGGAAGTGGGCCAGCGTCGGGTGGAGCGTCCAGAAGGGCGCGTTCTGCTCGGCCCGCCAGGAGCGGTAGAGCTCGGCGTCGGGGCGGATGGCGGTGATGAACATCCAGTAGAAGGGGAAGAGGGTCCCGATGATGAACAGCGTGAGCGGGATGTAGAAGAACACCCACTTCTTCCACCGGCGCTCGGTCACCACGTGGCGCCCCTCTGGCAGGCCGCGGACGCGGGTCTGCCGCCGGGTCCTGTCCGGGTCGCGGCCCCCGTCCGGCATCGCGGTCGGTGGCTTGCGTTGCGGTCGCAGGCGAATCGACGCGCCCCCTTCAGGCGTGGATGCCCTCGCGCCCGCGCGTGAGGTGCCACGGGCTGCTGGCGGACGGGGACCGCTCCCCCGCCACCCGGCGGCGAACCCGCGCCCGCGGCCTGCCAGAGGGGCATCAGGCGTTTTCCAGGCGGCGGAGGTAGCGGAGCTGCAGCCACACGACGATGAAGAGGACCGGGAGCATCGTCAGCGAGATGGCGGCGCCCTCGCCCAGGAGCCCGGTGGCCACGCCGATCTGGTAGGCGTAGGTCGCAATCAGGTGGGTGGAGTTGGCCGGCCCGCCGCCGGTCAGCACGTAGATGAGTTGGAAATCCGAGAAGGTCTGGATCACCGAGAACACCACCACCACCAGCGTGACGGGCTTGAGCAGCGGCCAGGTGACATGCCAGAACCGCTTCCAGCCGTTGGCGCCGTCGAGGGAGGCTGCCTCGTGGAGGTCGGGGTTGATGGTCTGCAGCCCAGCCAGCAGCGTGATGGCGAAGAACGGCATGCCCCGCCACGTGTTCACCACGATGGCGCACCAGAGCCCCCAGGCCCCGTCGGAGAGGAACGGCAGCTTGGTGGTGATGAATCCGAGCTTGTAGAGGCTCCAGTTCAGCACGCTGAACGTGGGGTCGAACATCCACCGCCAGGCGAAGGTCGATAGCACGGTGGGGACGATGAACGGCAGCAGCATGGAGGCCCGGACCAGCCGCTTGCCCCGGAAGTGGCGGTTGAGGAGGACGGCCAGCCACATGCCGAGGGTGAGCTTGAAGACAGTGGCCCAGAAGGTATAGAAGCCGGTGTTCCAGAAGGCCTCCCGAAAGATGGAGTCGTTCCACACCTTCCCGAAGTTCTTGAGCCCGACGAACGTCCCCGCAGTGCCGACGGTGGTGCTCGATAGCGACAGCCAGACGCCCATGACGAAGGGGTAGGCGATGAACGTGCCGAGCAGGAGGACGGCCGGGGCCAGCAGGAGGGCGGCCAGCAAGCGCTCGTTTTCCAAGAGCGTGCGCGCCTGGACCTTGGAGGTGCGGGGATGGGGCAGCGCCACCTCGACACCGGCGGCGCCGCCCGCTCCCCCCGCGATGGGATTCTTCACGTGTTACCCATAGATCTTCTTGAGTTGGTCGGCCGCCCACTTCACCGCGTCTTCCGCCTTCATGCCCTGGACGGCCTTGGCGTACATGTCGACGATGATGTACTTGGAGTACACCTCGGTGGCCCTGGCCGAGGGTGGGCCCGCGTAGCCGATCATGCGGGAGGCGCCGGCGGCGGTGCGGTAGCCCTTCATCGGCGGGTCGATCCGGTCCCACAGCGGGTGCTTCTCCCAGTGCTTGGTGGAGCCGACTGAGAAGCCCTCGGCCACCTCGAACCACTTGCCGAACTGCTCCTTACCGTGGAGCCATTTGAGGAAGTCCTTGGCCAGCTTCTCGTTCTTCGAATACTTCATCACCGCATGGGAGAAGGCCACGTGGTAGCCCCAGGAGCCGGCCGGTCCGGCCGGGATAGGCCCGTGCTGGATGTCGCGAACCATCGGCTCGCCGCGGTCGTCCTTGATCTTGTCCTGGCCGCGCTTGGCCGCGATGTAGATGGAGGCGCCGTTGAGCGTGCACGAGATGTCGCCGGCCAGGAAGGCGCGGTTGTTGTTGGTGTCGTCCCAGGCCAGCCCGCCCTCATCGCAGGCGTCCTTCCAGAAGGCCTGCATGAACTTCAACGACTCCACAGCCTCCTTGGTGTCGAGGACGACTTTCTTGCCGGATTTGTCGACCTCGGCGGCGCCGTAGTTCCACATGAGCGGATAGGACCAGGCCGGCGCGTCGCCGAAGGTGTGGCCGAGGGTCTGGCCGACCGGCTTGCCCTTCTTCTTGAGCTTCATGCCGACCTGCCTGAGCTCCTCCAGCGTCTTCGGCCAGGACGTGGCGCCAACCTCGTCGAACCACGATTTCCGGTAGGCCATCTGCAGGCCGACAATGCCGTGGGGCAGGGCCAGCCAGCGCTTGCCGTCCCTGGCGGCCGCCTCCGACTGCGCGTAGTAAGCGCCCTGGTCCTTGCCCTGCCACTCGCCCAGGTCGGTGACGTCGACGAGGCCGCTCTGGTAGAGGTGGGGCCAGTTGTGCAGCATCATGATGATGTCGGGCCCGCTGCGCGACTGGATGGCGGCCGTGATCCGCGGCTGCAGGTCGTTGGCGTTGATGAACTCGAACTGCACCTCGGCCCCCAGCGCCTTGGACGCCTCCGGCGCCTGGCGCTTGAGCTCCACATCGCAGGCGGGGATGAAGTCCACCCAGCGCAGGACGTGCAGTCGGCTTCCCTGCGCGAAGGCCGGCGCCCGCCCGGCCGCCAGGATGCCCGCGATGCCGGCGCTCTTGAGGAAATCTCTCCGCTCCATGGATGCCCTCCTTGAGGTGCGCTAGCCCTCGTAGATCTTCTTCAGTTCGCCCTCGGCCCATTTCACGGCATCCTCGGCCTTCATGCCCTGCACGGCCTTGGCAAACATGTCCACGATGATGTACTTGGAAAACGCCTCCGTGGCCTTGCCCGTCGAGGGCCCGGCGTGGCCGAAGATCCGGGTGCTGCGGGCGGCGGTGCGGAACATCTGGAGCGGCTTGTCGATCTTCTCCCACATCGGGTGTTTCTCCCACGTGGTAGTCGCCGCCACGCTGTACCCCTCGCAGACCTGGAACCACTTCTCGAAGTTTTCCTTCCGGTGGAGCCAGGCCAGGAAGTCCTTGGCCAGCTTCTGGTTCTTCGAGTACTTCATGATGCCGTGGCCGTTCGAGAAGTAGAGCGGGTACTGCCCGACGCCGCCGGCCAGCGGGTAGATGGCGTGGTCGATGTCCTGGAACATCGGCTCGCCCTTCTCGTCCTTGATCTTGTCCTTCTGGCGCTTGGCCACGATGTAAATGGACGCGCCGTTGAGCGTGGCGCAGATGTCGCCGGCGTGGAAGGCCCGGTTGTTGTTGGTGTCGTCCCAGGCCAGGCCGCCCTCGTCGCAGCCCTCCTTCCAGAGCGCCTGCATGTACTTCACCGACTCAACAGCCCCCTTGGAGTTGATGGCGACCTTCTTGCCGCTCTGATCGGTCTCGGCGCCCCCGAACGACCACAGTAGTGGGTAGGCCCAGGTGGGCGCATCGCCGAAGGTGTGGCCCAGGGTCTGCCCGTAGGGCTTGCCCTTTTTCTTGAGGCTCGCGGCCGCCTTGCGCAGCTCGTCCCAGGTCTTGGGGAACTGGTCGAGGCCGACCTCCCGGAACCAGGAGCGCCGGTAGGCGATCGCGTTGCCGACGATGGAGTGCGGCATGCCGAGCCAGCGCCCGCCCACCCTGAAGGAGGGCGTGAACACTCCGTAGAAGCCGCCCTGCTCCTTGGCGACCTTCTCGGCAAGGTCGCTCACGTCCACCAGCGCCGACTGGTAGAGCTGGGGCCAGTTATAGAAGAGGTGGAAGATGTCGGCGCCGCTCCGCGACTGGATGGCGGCGGTGATGCGGGGCTGAACGTCGTTGGCATTGATCGTCTCCAGCTGGATCTCGGCCCCCAGGGCCTTGGAGGCTTCCGGCATCTGCCGTGTCTTCAGCTCGACGTCGGCCTCCGGAATGAAGTCGACCCAGCGGACGAGGTGGAGCTTGGTGCCCTGGGCGAAGGCGGGGGCTCGCCCGACGGCCAGGATTCCCGCGGCCGCGCCGGAAACCTTCAGGAACTGACGCCGATCCAGGTTCTGCCTCTTCATGCCCGCTCCTCCTTGGGTCGAATCGAGAAAGGACGCCTCGCCCGCTGGGTTCTGTCACCGGGTTCCCGGCCATTCACGGGACTCGTCCTGAGCCGTAAGTGTGGACTGAACATCAGAAAAGTGAACGAAGTGATAGCACCCCGGGGGCGGGGTGTCAAGGCGCGGCGCCGACTCTCAGGAGGCCGCGACGGCGGGGGACAGGCGGGGGGCGCGGACCGTCAACGCGATGAGGCCGGCCGCGGCGCCGATTGCGGTCGAGCCGATGAAGAGCCAGGCATAGCTGCCGAGGTGATCGAAGACCCAGCCCCCGGCGAAGGAGCCGAGCCCCATGCCGAGGGTGGAGATGAGGAAGACGCCGCCGTACGCCGTGCCCATCACCTTCTCGCCGAAGTACTCGCGCACGAGGAGCGCGTAGAGCGGCATCACGCCGCCATAGGCCACCCCGAAGAGGGCGGCCAGCGCGTAGAACGTCGCGGCGTCGTGGGCGAAGAGATAGAGGAAGACCAGGATCGCTTGCAGGGTCAGCCCGGCGACCAGCGTGCGCTTGGCGCCGAAGCGGTCGGCGATCATCCCGGTCGCGATGCGGCCGGCGATCGACGTGAACCCTGACACGCTGAGGACGGTCGCCGCGGTCATCACCGCCACGCCCTGGTCGATGGCGTGCGTCACCATGTGGAAGATCGGCCCCGAGTGCGCCGCGCAGCAGGCGAAGTGGGCCAGCCCGATGGCCCAGAACTGCGGCGCGCGCGCCACCTCACCGGCCGAGAAGTCGCGGCCCGTCTGCCGGGCTGGCGGCCCCCCCGGCGACGCCCCCATGGCCACCTGACCGACCTCCCCCGGCTGGTCCCGGATCAGCAGCGCGGCGGGGATGATCACGAGCCACGCGAGGTCCCCCAGCACCAGCATCGCGATCCGCCAGTCGGCGAGGCTGGTGATCCAGCGCACCAGCGGGGAAACGATCAGCACGCCGAGGCCGATCCCGGCCGACACGAGCGATACGGCCAGCCCGCGGTTCGTCGTGAACCACTTGGTGGCGGTGGAGGTGAGCGGCGCGTAGAAGGCGCCCACGGCGAGCCCCACCAGGATGCCGAAGACGAGATGGAGCTGCCAGAGGGCGGTCACCTGGCTCGAGAGGACGAGGCCGAGGCCGAGGAGGGCTCCGCCGGACAGGGCGACGATGCGCGTGCCGAAGCGATCGGAGAGCGCGCCCCAGCCGAAGGACCCGACTCCCATGGCCATCCAGTTGAGCAGCGCGATGGTGGAGATGCCGGTGCGGCTCCACCCCATCGACTCCTCGATCGGCTTGAGGAAGATGCCGAGCGAGAACATCGCGCCCATCCCGACGCAGGTGATGAGGGCGGCCGCGCCCACGACGACCCACCCGTAGAAGAACCCCGGCCGCATAGGGCACCTACGATAGCATGGCGCCATGTGGTGGCTGCTCTGGCCCGGTGTCGCGTTCGTGGTGACGCTGCTCGCGGCCCTCGCGCTGCGTGGCGCGCTGCTGGGGGCGGCCCGGAAGTGGGCGCGACCCGGCGGCGTGCTCGCCGCCTTCGCCGACGCCATCGGCGGGCCGTCGCTCCTGTGGTGTCTCGTGCTGGCGCTCTACGTCGCGATCGAGGTCGCGCTGGAGCTCTCCGCGATGCCCTCGCGCCTGCGCGGGCAGCTCGGGCTCCTCCTCCAAGCGGCGGTGATCGTTTCCGTGACCCTCACGCTGGCCGGCGTCCTGGGCACGCTCATCCGGCGAACCAGCGAGCGCCAGGCGCTGGGCACCGCCGTCACCGGCCTCGGGCAGGCGGTGGCGCGCGGCGTCGTCCTGGTCGTCGGATTCCTCGTCCTGCTCGGCGCGCTGGGGATCCAGATCACGCCCATCCTGACCGCGCTGGGCGTGGGCGGCCTGGCGGTAGCGCTGGCGCTGCAGGACACGCTCTCGAATCTCTTCGCCGGGATGCACCTGCTGGCCGACCAGCCGATGCGTGTCGGCGACTTCATCAAGATCGCCGACAACGTCGAGGGATACGTCGTCGACGTCGGCTGGCGATCGACTCGTCTGCGGACCCCCCAGAACAACATCGTGATCGTGCCCAACAAGAAGCTCGCCGAGTCGATCATCACGAACTACAACCTGCCCCAGCCGCCGGGCGCGCTGACGCTGAAGGTGAGCGTCGGCTACGACGTCGACCCCGATCGGGTGGAGGCTCTCCTCATCGAGGAGACCCGGGCCGCGGCCGGGCAGGTTCCCGGGCTGCTCGACAGCCCGGAGCCCGTCGTGCTCTTGATCCCGGGCTTCGGCGACTTCTCACTCGATTTCACGCTCGTGTGTCACACCGCCACCCTCGCCGACCAGGCGCGCGTGCAGCACGAGCTGCGCAAGCGGATCCTTCGCCGGTTCCGCGCGGAGGGGATCGACATCCCGTTCCCCACCCGGACCGTGGAGCTACGCCAGACGGGGACGCTCCCTCACCAGGCCGAGCAGCAGCAGCGCACCGACCATCGTGAGCGCTAGCCCGATCCACGGCCCCCCGTAGCCGCCGACCCGCTCCACGCACCAGCCGATCGCGTAGCGGGGAGGAATCACGAGCGGCGAGCGGCCAGATAGGCCTCGACGGCCCTCAGCTCCTCCTCGGTCTCGACGGCGATGGTCGGCTCGTCCGTCTCCACCACCACGATGGGGATGCCGTTCTCGAGCAGCCGGAGCTGCTCGAGGCTCTCGGCCAGCTCGAGCGGCGAGCGGGGCAGCCGGTGAAACGCCTCCAGCGCCGCCCGGCGGTAGGCATAGAGCCCGACGTGCTTGTAGTGGAGGGCGCCCGCGCCGTCGCGGTCGTAGGGCACCGGATGGCGCGAGAAGTAGAGGGCCCGCCCGGCGGCATCGCAGACGACCTTGACGGCGTTGGGGTTCGCCACCTCCGCCGGCGTGGCGCGGATCCGGAGCGTGCTCACCTGCGTGTCCGGCCGGGCGTGGAACGGCTCGACCAGGCGGTGCAGGTGGCCGACCGTGATCAGCGGATAGTCGCCCTGGATGTTCACGTACACGTCCGCCGCCCGCGTCTGCGCCACCTCCCAGACGCGATCGGTGCCCGAGGGGTGATCGGGCGACGTCATCACCGCCGGAATGCCGAAACGCCGGCACGTCTCCACCACCTCGAGCGCGTCAGTGGCCACGAGGACCTCGGAGAGGTCGGCCGCCTTGCGGGCGCGCTCGTACACGTGGCAGATCATGGGGCGGCCAGCGATCTCGCGCAGCACCTTGCGCGGCAGCCGGGTGGAGCCGAGCCGCGCGGGGATGACGCCGATGACGGTGAGGCTCATAGGCGGCCCCGCCCGGTTACGGGCCGGCACCGCCAGTCATGGAAAGGTCCGCACGGTGCGGAGGAGCGAGGGGCGCGGGTCGGCGTCCGGCGAGAAGGGGAAGACGACGGGCATCGTGAGCCCGGCCTTCGCGTACCCGCTGATCCGCTCGCGGCAGAACTCGGGCGGACCGATGACGCCGAGCCCGTCCACGACGCGCGGCGAGATCTGCTTCACGGCGCCGGCGCGGTCGCCCGCCTTCCAGGCCCGGTGCACGGCCTCCACCTCCTCGGCGTAGCCGGAGGCCCGGAAGAAGGCCGCGTAGGCGTCCACGATGGCGTAGCCGGTGATGTCGCGGGCCAGCCACTGGCGCGCGGCCTCCGGCGCGTCGGTGACGCAGGTGCGGATGAAGGCGGCGATCTCGAAGTTGGCCAGGCTCCGTCCGGCGCCGCGGGCGCCCTTCTCCACGTGCGGGAGGGACCGGCGGACGGTGTCGGGGGCGAGCCAGTTGAGGAGCACGCCGTCGGCGATCTCGCCGGCCAGCTCCAGCATCTTCGGCCCCAGCGCCCCCAGGTAGATCGCCACTGGCTGAGGCGGCGGGGGCGACGTCAGCCGGAAGTTCTTGACCTTGTAGAACTCGCCGTCGAAGGTCACGCGCTCGCCAGTGAGCACCATGCGGATCACCTGGACGGCCTCCCGCAGCTGGGCCAGCGGCTTTCGGAAGGGCAGGCCGTGCCACTGGCTGACGACGATCGGGCTCGACACGCCGAGGCCGAGGGCGATGCGGCCGGGCGCCAGATGGCCGAGCGTCGCCGCGGTGAGCCCCAGCACGATCGGCGTCCGCGTCTGCACGGGGACGACACCCGTCGCCACGCGCAGGCGCGTCGTGTGGCTGGCGATCAGCGTCATCGTGGTGAAGGCGTCGGGCCCGGAGACCTCGGCGGTCCACGCCGTGTCGTACCCGCGCGTCTCCGCCTCCCGGGCGAGGGCGACGTACTCGGCGACGGGCAGCGCGTGGAAGAACGGGACCGCCAGCCCCAGCTTCGTCACGCGCGCTCCGTCCTGACCGCATCGCGCACGGCCCGGGCGGCGCCGACCAACAGGCGCTGGTCATTGAGCATGCCCACCAGCGTCCAGCCCTCGCCGATGCGCCGGTTGACCGTCTCCACGGTCGCGCAGTGGATCCCGGGCGCCACGCCGTGGCGCCGGGCCGCGGCCAGGACCGCCTCCATCGCCTCCTCGAACTCCCGGTGGGGCGGCTCCAGCGAGGGCGCCAGCCCCATCGACGCGCAGAAGTCGTTGGGCCCCACGTAGCAGGCGTCGATCCCCGGGACGCCGAGGATCGCATCGATGTTCTTCACGGCCTCGATGTGCTCGATCTGGGCGATGAGGAGGATCTCGTCGTTGGCGTGGGCGAAGTAGGTCGGGGCATCCGTCTTGAACGAGAGCGGGAAGCGCCCGGCGCCCAGGCTCCGCACGCCGGCCGGCGGGTACTTGCAGGAGGCGACCAGCACCTCCGCCTCCTCGCGGCTGCGCACGTTCGGCGCCAGCACGCCCCAGGCGCCGGCGTCGAGCACGCGCTTGAAGTTCTCCTCCGCGATCGCGTGGACGCGGACCAGCGGCGCCACCGGATAGCGCGTGATGGTCGCGAACATCGTGGCCAGGGTGGCGAGATCGATGGGGCCGTGCTCGGTGTCGACCAGGAGCCAGTCGAAACCGACGGCGGCCATCATCTCGGCGACGAGCGGATCGCCGAAGTTGAGGAGGGTGCCGAACTGGGGCTGGCCCGCCCGGAGCGCCTGCTTCACGTGGTTGCGGATCACGCCTGTTCTCTCCCCCGGGATGGAGTCCGGCGGGAGTATACACTGTTCGCCGCCGGAGGCTCGCGCCCGGATGCATTGCTCCCAGCGGAGCGGCCGCCGTATGATGACGCCGGAGGTCGCGCGATGAGCCTTCTGCAGGGGAAGACCGGCATCGTCTTCGGCGTCGCCAACAAGCGATCGATCGCCTGGGCCATCGCTCAGGCCCTCAGTGGGGCCGGCATGCGCCTGGCCTTCACCTACCAGGGCGAGCGGCTCAAGGAGAACGTCGAGGACCTCGCCTCGACGCTGCCCAACTCGCTGCTCTACCCGTGCGACGTGACGTCCGACGCCGAGATCGAGGCGGTCTTCACCTCATTGGGGCGGGAGGTCGGCGCGCTCGATGTCCTCGTGCACTCCGTCGCCTACGCGCAGAAGGAGGACCTCGAGGGCGGATTCACGGCGACCTCCCGCGAGGGCTTTCGGATCGCCCACGACATCTCGGCCTACTCGCTGGTGGGGCTGACCCGCGCGGCCCTGCCCCTGCTGGAGAAATCGGGACAGGCCTCGGTGATCGCCATGACCTACTACGGCTCCGAGAAGGTGGCCCCCGGCTACAACGTCATGGGCGTGGCCAAGGCCGCGCTGGAGGCCTCCGTCCGCTATCTGGCGGCGGACCTGGGCCCCCGCGGGGTCCGCGTGAACGCCATCTCGGCCGGCCCCGTCAACACCCTGGCCGCCCGCGGCATCCGCGGCTTCACGGAGATCCTGAAGCACCACGCCGACAAGGCGCCGCTGCGGCGCAACATCGAGCTGCGGGAGGTCGGCGACGCGGCGCTCTTTCTCGCCTCGCGCCTTTCCTCGGGGATCACGGGCGAGGTGATCTTCGTGGACTGCGGCTATCACATCATGGCGGTGTAGCGTCGGTGGCGACGCACTTCGGGAAGCCGGAGCACGCCCGCCCGTACAGCGAGGCGCGCGCGCTCCCTGCCGTGTGATCACCATGGATACCATCTGGCTCGAGCTCGTCCTCGTTGCCGTCGCCATTCTCGCCAACGGGTTCTTCGCCGGCTCCGAGATCGCCGTCGTCTCCGCCCGTGTCGGCCGCCTCAGCCGGCTGCGGGACGAGGGCGTGCGGGGGGCCGCCAGCGCGCTCCGGCTCAAGGCGTCACCCGATGTGTTCCTGGCCACCATCCAGATCGCCATCACCCTGGTGGGCACGCTGGCATCGGCCGTGGGCGGCGTCGCCGCCGTCGAGGCGCTGACGCCATGGCTGGCCGGGCTCCCGGTCCCGGGTGCTCCGGCATGGGCCGAGCCCGTGGCCCTGGGGCTGGTGATCGTGGCGATCACGTACGTATCCCTCGTGGTCGGCGAGCTGACCCCGAAGGCGCTCGCCCTGCGCGCCCCCGAGCGCATCGCCTGCCTCGTGGCCCGGCCTATCGAAGGCCTCAGCCACGTCTCCTCCAGGCTGGTGACGGTGCTCACCGTCTCGACGCGCGTGGTCCTGCGTGCGCTGGGGCAGCGGGAGACGGCCGAGGTCGAGGTCGCCTCCGAGGAGGACGTACGGCACCTCCTCCGGGAGGGGGCGATGCGAGGCGTGTTCGAGAAGGTGGAGGCGGAGCTGGTCCACAACGTCTTCGAGTTCGCCGACACGACCGTGCAGGAGGTCATGGTGCCGCGGCCGAGCATCCTCGGCCTCGACGTCAACACCCCGCCCGAGGACGTGCTGGTCCAGGCGGTAGCCATCGGGCGCTCCCGCATCCCGGTGTACCGCGACTCCGTCGAGAGGCCCGTGGGGATCGTGGTGATCAAGGATCTTCTGCGCGCCGCTGCCGGCGGCGAACCTCCCGTCCTGGCCCGCCTCCTTCGCCCGCCGCTCTTCGTGCCCGAGACCGCCCGGCTGAGCGTCCTGCTGCGGGAGTTCCAGCGCACGCAGCAGAGCCTCGCCCTGGTCGTGGACGAGTACGGGGGCGTGGTCGGGCTCGTGACGCTGGAGGACGTCCTCGAGGAGATCGTGGGCGACATCCGGGAGGAAGGGGAGTCCGTTGACGTGCCGTTCGCCAGTCGGTTGGCCGACGGCTCGTTCATCGTCGAGGGGAGCGCGTCGGTCGGCGACGTCCGGCATCGCCTCGGCCTGCCCCTGCCGGAGTCGCCCGACTATCACACGATCGCCGGCCTCGTCATCCGGTCCCTCGACGCGATCCCGACACCGGGGACCATGGTGACGGTCGCTGGCCTCCTCCTGACCGTCGTGGACATGGAGGGTCCCCAGATCGTCAAGGTCAAGGTCCAGCGCGGGCCGGCATGAGCACGGCGACCGGGCGGCCGAGCGAGCCCATCCGGGCCCCGCGCGGGGCCTCGCTCTCCTGCCGGGGCTGGCCCCAGGAAGCGGCGCTCCGCATGCTCATGAACAACCTCGACCCCGAGGTCGCCGAGCGCTGGGAAGACCTCGTCGTCTACGGCGGCTCGGGCAAAGCCGCGCGCGATTGGGAGGCCTACCACCGCATCGTCGCCACGCTCCGGCGCCTGGGGCCCGACGAGACGCTGCTCGTGCAGTCGGGCAAGCCCGTCGGCGTCTTCCGCACCCATCCCGACGCGCCGCGCGTGCTCATCGCCAACGCCCTCCTCGTCCCCGCCTGGGGCGACTGGGAGCACTTCCGGAAGTACGAGGCGATGGGGCTCACGATGTACGGCCAGATGACGGCCGGCTCGTGGATCTACATCGGCACCCAGGGCATTCTCCAGGGCACCTACGAGACGCTCGGCGCCTGCGCACGCCAGCACTTCGGCGGCACACTGGAGGGACGGCTCGTCCTCACGGCCGGGCTGGGGGGCATGGGCGGCGCCCAGCCGATGGCCATCACCATGAACGGGGGCGTGGGGATCATCGTGGAGATCGATCGGGAGCGGATCGAGCGGCGGCTCCGGCTCCGCTACATCGATCGCGCCACCGAGTCGATCGACGAGGCGCTCCGCTGGGCCGAGGAAGCGCGCCGGCGGCGCCAGCCACTGTCGATCGCGCTCCACGGCAACGCCGCCGAGAGCCACCCCGAGCTGGCGCGGCGCGGCGTCCGCTTCGATGTCGTCACCGACCAGACGTCGGCTCACGACATGCTCAACGGGTATGTCCCCGCCGGACTGTCGGTGGCCGACGCCGCCGCCCTGCGCGCGCGCGACCCCCAGGCCTATCTGAAGTCGGCCTACGAGTCGCTGGCCGCCCACATGCGGGCGATGCTCGAGCTGCAGCGGGCCGGCGCCATTTTGTTCGACTACGGCAACAACATCCGGCGCGAGGCCGCGAATGCCGGCGTCACCGACTTCAGCTATCCCGGCTTCGTGCCCGCCTTCATCCGGCCGCTCTTCTGCGAGGGCCAGGGCCCCTTTCGCTGGGTGGCGCTCTCCGGCGACCCCGAGGACATCTTCACGACCGACCGCGCGCTGATGGAGGCCTTCAAAGAGAACGAGCATCTGGTCCGGTGGCTCCGCCTGGCCCAGGAGCGGGTGCCGTTCCAGGGGCTGCCCGCGCGCATCTGCTGGCTCGGGTACGGCGATCGGGCCAAGGCCGGGCAGATCTTCAACGACCTGGTGGCCTCGGGGCGCGTGCAGGCGCCCATCGTCATCGGCCGCGATCACCTCGACGCGGGCTCGGTGGCCTCGCCCAACCGCGAGACCGAGTCCATGCGCGACGGCTCCGACGCCATCGCCGACTGGCCGGTCCTCAACGCGCTGGTCAACGCGTCGGCGGGCGCGACGTGGGTCAGCGTCCACCACGGCGGCGGCGTGGGCATCGGCTACTCGATCCACGCGGGCATGGTGGTGGTCGCCGACGGCACCCCGGACGCCGCCCGGCGTCTGGAGCGCGTGCTCACCACCGACCCGGGCACCGGCATCATGCGCCACGCCGACGCCGGCTACCCGGAGGCCCTCGCCGCCGCCCGGCGCCACGGCCTCGACCTGCCGGGGATCACCACGTGAAGAGGTCGGGGGGACCTTCACCGGTCATCGTGGCGGAATCTGTGCATTGTGTCGCCGACCGGTTTGTCGCTCGCATCTCACCGTTCGCAAGATCGAGTCCACGGTGAAGCTCGTGTGTATCGATTGTCGGCCCGAAAAGAGGAGCAGCGATAGGTCCTCATCGTGACGCGGTCGGTCTTCGGCTAGAATCGGCGGGCCAGTCGCCCGCCACCAAGGGAGGCAGGAGTCCATGTCAATTCCGCGGACGATGAAGGCGGTCGTCCTCCACGGCGCCGACGAGATGCGCGTCCAGCCCTGGCCCGTGCCCGAGCCCGGGCCGGGCGAAGTGCTGCTGAAGGTCAACGTCGCCTCGATCTGCGGGACCGACGTCAAGGTCCTGCACCGCACGTTGATGGGCCAGCCGGCCGGGGAGTTCGTCATGGGCCACGAGTACGCCGGGACCGTGGCCGCGCTGGGGCCCGGGGTGGACGAGTTCACGATCGGCGATCGCGTGGCCGTCGAGGTGCACAAGGGGTGCGAGCGCTGCGAGAACTGCATCAGGGGCTGGTACACGTCCTGTCTCAACTACGGCAACCTCGAAAAGGGCCACCGCGCCAAGGGGCTCACCTGCGACGGCGGGTTCGCCGAGTACGCCCTCAACCACATCAACACCCTCTACCGGCTGCCCGAGAACCTCACCTTCGAGCAGGCATGCATGGTGACCACGGCGGCCTCGCCGCTGTGGGCGATCGACCTCATGGGCGGCTACCTGGCCGGCGAGACGGTGCTCGTCCAGGGCCCGGGGCCCATCGGGCTGATCGCGGTCCAACTTTGCAGAGCGCTGGGGGCCGAGCGCGTGATCCTCAGCGGCACCCGCGACGAGCGGCTGGCCATCGGCCGCCGGCTGGGAGCCGACGTCGTCGTCAACGTCCGCCGCGAGAACCTGGCCGAGCGCGTGCGTGAGATCACCGGGGGCAAGGGCGCCGACTCCGTTCTGGAGTGCGCGGGCGGCCCCACGTCGATGCAGGAGGCGCTGGAGAGCGTCAAGCGCGGCGGCCGCATCGGGGTGGTCGCCTGGTACACCGGTCCGGTGCAGATGGACATGAACCTGGCCGTCCGCAGCAACGTGCGCATCTACGCCGCCCGGGGTGAGGGGGGGATGAACTGCGGCCGGTCGCTGGCCCTCATGAGCGCCGGCAAGATCCTGGCGGATCCCATCATCACCCATCACTTCAAGCTGGATGCGATCGGCGAGGCCTTCGAGACTTACATGAACCGCACCGGGAACGCGCTGAAGGTCGTCCTCCATGTCTAGGGCGCTCGCCGCCGCGCTGGGCCTGGTCGCCGGGCTCGCGCTGCCCGCCGCCGCCCAGGAGCGCGCGCGGCCCGGCGGGGAGCTGGTATTCGTCGTCCCGGCCGAGCCGCCCTCCCTCGACGCGCACCGCGAGGAGACGTTCGCCCTCGTGCACCCGGCGGCGCCGCACTACAACACGCTGCTGCGCGTCGATCCCTACGACCGGAGCGGGACCCGGATCGTGGGGGATCTGGCCGAATCGTGGTCCGGCTCGAAGGACGGGCGGGTGTACACGTTCCGCCTCCGCCGCGACGTGAAGTTCCACGATGGCAGCGTGCTGACCGCCAGAGACGTCAAGGCCTCCTACGACAAGATCATCTTCCCGCCGCCGGGCGTGGCGTCGAACCGGAAGGGCGAATACATCGGCGTGGAGGCGGTCGAGGCTCCCGATCCTTCCACGGTCGTCTTCCGGCTGAAGTGGCCGTCGGCCTCCTTCCTGCCGTCGCTGGCCTCGCCGTTCAACTGGATCTACAAGGCCGACATCCTGGCCCGGGACATCCGCTGGTACGAGAAGAACGTGATGGGCACCGGGCCCTTCACCTTCGTCGAGTACGTGAGGGGGTCGTACTGGATCGGCCGGAAGAACCCCCACTACTGGGACCGGGGCAAGCCTTTCCTCGACGGCTACCGCGCGATCTTCATCAGGGATTCGGTGGCCCAGGTGGCGGCCATCCGCGGCCAGCGGGCGATGATCCAGTTCCGCGGCTTCTCACCCCCCGAGCGGGACAGCCTCGTGCAGGCGCTGGGCAGCAAAATCACCGTCCAGGAGAGCCCGTGGGAGTGCTGGAACCCCCTGGCGATCAACCACGAGCGGACGCCGTTCAACGACAAGCGCGTTCGCCGCGCGCTGAGCCTGGCGCTCGATCGATATCAGGGGGCCCAGGGGCTGTCGAAGCTCACGATCCTCAGGGAGGTGGCGGGCGTGCAGGGGGTGGGCACGCCCTTCGCCGCCGCGCCCGCCGAGCTTGAGCGGCTGGCCGGTTACGGCCGCGACATCACCGGGGCGCGTGCCGAGGCGCGGCGACTGCTGCGGGAGGCGGGCGTGCCCGAGGGCTTTTCCTTCACCTTCAAGAATCGGGGCATCCCCAATCCCTACGAGGCCCTGGGCATCTGGCTGGCCGACCAGTGGCGGCAGGTCGGCCTGAACGTCAGGGTCGAAACGCTCGAGCTGGGGACGCTCTACGGGGACATCCGGGGCGGCAGCTTCGAGGTCGCCGCCGACTTTCACTGCAGCTACATCGTCGAGCCGGATCTGTCGCTCTTCAAGTTCCAGTCCATGGACCTGAGCCCCGTCAACTACAGCCGGTACACCGACCACACGCTCGACGAGCTCTACCAGCGGCAGAGCCGCGCGACGGACCGGGAGGAGCGCCGCCGGCTGATTCGGGAGTTCGAGAAGCGGCTGCTCGACGACGAAGTCCATTACGTCTACACGTTCCAGTGGCACCGGATCGTCCCCCACAACGCGCGGGTCCGGGGCTGGACGATCACGCCCAGCCACTTCCTCAACAACCAGCTCGATACGGTGTGGCTGGCCGAGTAGGGCGTGAGTGGTCACCGCCGATCTGGTCATCGGGAACATCGGGCAGCTGGTGACGGGCGAGCCCTCGCTGGGCGAGGGCCCCCTGGGCGTCGTCGAGGGCGCCGCCGTCGCCGCCTTCGACGGCCGGATCGTCTGGGTCGGTCGCGAGGCCGACCTGGACGTCCACGTGGCCGCGGGTCCGGCCCGGCCGCGCATGGACCGGATCGACGCCCGCGGCGCGGTGGCGCTGCCCGGCTTCGTCGATTCGCACACCCACCTGATCTTCGCCGGCTCCCGCGAGCAGGAGTACGCGCTGCGGGCGCGCGGCGCCTCCTACCAGGAGATCGCCGCCGCCGGGGGCGGGATTCTCTCCACGGTGGTGGCGACGCGGGCCGCCAGCCTCGACGAGCTGATCAACCTGGCCATGCCACGGCTGCGAGCGGCGCTGGCGCACGGCACGACGACGATGGAGATCAAGTCCGGCTACGGCCTGGCCACCGCGGACGAGATCAAGATGCTGGAGTGCGCGCGCCGCCTGGAGGAGCTGCAGCCGGTGGAGATCCATCCGACCTTCTGCGGCGCTCATGAGGTCCCGCCGGCCTACCGGGGACGCTCCGACGCCTACGTGGACCTCGTCATCGACGAGATGCTGCCGGCGGTGGCCGAGCGAAAGCTGGCCCGCTACATCGACGTCTTCTGCGAGGAGGGCGTCTTCTCCGTCGATCAGGCCCGGCGCATCTTGGAATCCGGCGCGCGCTGGGGCCTGCGCGCGAAGTTCCACGCCGACGAGTTCGTCACGCTGGGCGGGGCCGAGCTGGCGGCCGAGGTGCGCGCGCTCTCCGCGGATCATCTCCTGAGGGCGCGGGTGGAGGGCGTGGCGAAGATGAAGGAAGCGGGCGTGACGGCCACCCTGCTGCCGGGCACCGCCTTCTTCCTGGGACTGCCCTACGCGCCGGCCCGCCGTTTCCTGGAATCGGGGGTCCGGATGGCTCTGGCCTCCGACTTCAACCCCGGCACCTGCATGGGTCTGAACCTCCAGCTCGTGATGACCATGGCCGTGAGCCAGATGAAGATGAGTCCGGAGGAGGCCCTGCTGGGGGTGACGTTGCACGGCGCCTGGGCCATGGGGCTCGAGAGCGAGGTGGGCTCGCTCACGCCGGGCAAGCAGTGCGATCTGCTGCTCTGCGACGTTCCCAACTGGCGCTACCTCTCCTACTCCTATGGCGTCAACCACGTGAGCCGCGTGATCAAGCGCGGGGTGCTCGTCTACCCGTGAGGCTCGTCCCCGAGCTCGTGCTCACGGAGACGGGCTGGGAGCCGGGGCGCGCCGTCGCGATCACCGACGGGCAGATCGCGGCCGTTCAGCCGTCCGGTGGACCGCGGCCGGGCGATGTCGCGCTTCCGGGCAAGGCCCTGCTGCCGGGCTCCGTCAACGCCCACTGCCACACCTTCCAGTCGCTCCTGCGCGGCCTCGGCGACGACCTGGACTTCATGGGCTGGCGCGACCGGGTGCTCTACCCCTTCTCGGAGCGGCTCGACCGCGACGGCATCGCGCTCGGCGCCGGCTTCGCCTTCGCCGAGATGCTCCGACACGGGGCCACGACGTGCGTCGACTTCTTCTATCTGCACGATTCCGGCAACGCGAACGCCGAGGCCGTCATCGACGCCGCGCGCCGGGTCGGGATCAGGTTGGTGCTGGCCCGGGGCATGTACGACTGGGAAGGCGCGCCCAAGCGGTATCGGGAGACGGTCGCCGACGCCGCCCGGCGCGTCGGCGAGCTCATCGCCCGCCACCGTCACGACCCCACCGTCGTGGTCCAGCCCGCGCCCCACAGCCCCCACGGCGCCTCGCCGGCGATGATCCGCGCCGGCTGGGAGGTGGCCGAGGCCGAGCAGACCCCCTTTCACATCCACGTGGCGGAGGGGCGGTACGAGGGCGAGCGGACGGTGCAAGAGCACGGCGTCACGCCGATACGCTATCTCGACCGGCTCGGCGTGCTGGGGCCCCGGATGATCGGCGTGCACTGCGTCTGGCTCGACGACGAAGAGGTCGCGCTGATGGGCGCCCGGGGCGCGGCGCTCGCCTACTGTCCCTCGTCGAACATGTTCCTGGGCGACGGGATCACGCGGCTGCCCGAGATGCTGAGGGCGGGCGTGAGGATCGGGCTGGGGACCGACGGCGGCTGCACGAACAACCGGCTGTCGGTCTTCGAGGAGATGCGGATGGCGTCGCTGCTCCAGCGCGTGCGGCTGCTCGACGGCGCCGCGCTGAGCGCCGGGACGGCGTTCGCGCTGGGCACGCGCTCGGGCGCCGAGGTGCTGGGTCTCCCGGCGGGGCTGATCGCGCCCGGCTGCCTGGCCGACCTGGTGGCGGTGGACCTGGCCCATCCCTCGCTCCACCCGCGCACCGATCTGGTGAAGAGCGTGGTGTACGCGATGTCCCCTCAGGCGATCACGGACGTCTGGGTCCACGGCCGCCGCGTCGTGGACTCGGGGCGGCTGACGACGGTCGACGTGGGCGAGCTGCTGGCGCGGGTCGGCGAGCTGACGAAGGGATGGCGGATCTGACGGCCGTCGTCCTCGACGGGAGCGCGCTGGCGCTCGAGGCCGTCGAGGCCGTCGCCCGCCGCGGCGCCCGGGTCGAGCTGTCCCCGCCGGCCCGCCGCGCCGTCGCCGAGAGCCGGGAGTTCGTCGACCGCCTCGCTGCCGACGGGGCACCCGTCTACGGCATCACCACCGGCGTCGGCAAGCTCAAGGACACGCTGATCCCGCCCGAGGCGCGCGCCGAGCTGCAACGCAACCTCGTCCTGAGCCACGCGGCCGGGGTCGGCGCGCCGCTGCCCGAAGAGGACGTCCGCGCGATGCTCCTGCTGCTGGCGGCGTCGCTGGCGCGCGGCGGGTCGGGCGTGAGGCTCGGCGTCGTGGAAGCCGTGATCGGATGTCTGAACCACCGTGTGCATCCGGTCGTCTACCAGCACGGCTCGCTCGGCTCATCGGGTGACCTGGCGCCGCTCGCCCACGTGGCCGCCTGCCTCATCGGGGAAGGGGAGGCGTGGGCGGATGGGCGGCGGCTGCCCGCGCGCGAGGCGCTGGCGGGGGCCAGGCTGGCGCCGCTCAGGCTCGAGAGCAAGGAGGGGCTGGCGCTCCTGAACGGCACCCACATGATGGCCGGGCTCGGCGCGCTGACCGTGCTCGACGCCGGGCGCCTGGCCCGGCTCGCCGACGTGGCGGGCGCGATGTCGCTGGAGGCGCTGATGGGGTCCAACGCGGCCTTCGACGCGCGGATCCACGCGCTCCGCCCTCACCCGGGCCAGCTCGTCTCGGCGGGGAACCTGCGCCGGCTCACCGCGGACAGCGCGATCATCGCCTCCCACCGCGACTGCACGCGCGTCCAGGACGCCTACAGCCTCCGCTGCATGCCGCAGGTGCACGGCGCGGCGCGCGAGGCGGTCGGCTTCGCGCGGGCCATCCTCCAGCGGGAGCTGGGGAGCGTCACCGACAACCCGCTCGTCTTCCCCGCGGACGCGCTGGTGCTGAGCGGCGGCAACTTCCACGGCGAGCCGCTCGGCCTGGCGCTGGACACGCTGGCGATCGGGCTCGCCCAGCTGGCGGGCATCAGCGAGCGGAGGATCGACCGGCTGGTGAATCCGCTCACCAACGAGGGGCTACCTCCGTTCCTCTCGCCGCACGGGGGCGTCCACTCGGGCTACATGATCGCCCAGTACGTGGCCGCGGCGCTGGTCTCGGAGTGCAAGCGCCTGGCCCAGCCGGCCAGCGTCGACTCCATTCCCGCCTCCGGCCTGCAGGAGGACTACAACGCCATGGCCGCGGGCTCGGCGCTGAAGGCGCGGACCGCCGCGGGCCACGCGCGCCAGGTGCTCGCCATCGAGCTCCTGCTGGCCACGCAGGCGCTCGACTTCCGCGCGCCGCTCGGCCCCGGCCGGGGCAGTGCGGCCGCGCGCGACGCCGTCCGCCGCCGCATCCCCCCGCTCGGCGACGACCGCTATCTGAAATCGGACCTGGACGCCGCCCTGGCCCTCGTCGAGGACCTGAGCGTGCTCCAGGCGGTCGAAGCGGCGATCGGTCCGCTGGACTAGTGCCGTTCCAACTTGTTGATACTAAATCTGTCCACGAACGACGTACACGGTGCCTTCCTAGTGCCGTTCCAACTTGTTGATACTAAATCTATCCACGAACGACGTACACGGTGCCTTCCTAGGCGCGAATAGTTGGAACGGCACTAGGCGCGAATAGTTGGAACGGCACTAGGCGCGAATAGTTGGAACGGCACTAGGCGCGAATAGTTGGAACGGCACTAGTTCCCGGCCGGTTGACAGGCCCGCGCGGCTACGTCACCCTGAGCGGCTGGGTGGCTTCCCAGCGCTGTCCCTCGTTGTTGACGAAGACCACGCGTAGCGTGCCGCTGCGCATCGTCTTGAGCGAGAAGCGAATCAGGGGGTTCGCGCTCACCGCCGAAGTCATCTGGAACTCGCTGATCTTGTGGTCGTCGAGAAAGACCAGCATCTGCTTCACATAAAACTCTGGGGCCTCGCGGACGTACGTGCCGTTTTTTAGAATCAGCCCGGTGTACGAGTTGTGGTCGACCTTGGCGCGGACCTGGACGACCACGCCGGCCTTGATCGATTCCGGCAACCGGATGCGCGGGTTGCCCAGACGGTCACGGGTCGTGTCCGGGGGACCGGCGCATCCGCCTTCCGCCACCCGGATCTCCTTGGTCGCGGTGAAGCGCCCGTGCCGGGAGCACTCGGCGGTGGCCTTCAAGAGACCGCCTGCCCCCGAGCGCATGTGGAATGCGATCGCCGCTGCTCCGTTGGAGGGCGTGAAGACGAACCTGCCCTTGTACGGGACCGGGTCGTTGTCCAGCCTGATCTCGATGGACCTGATGAAGTGGTCGGGCTCCATCGGGTGGTTCACCGAGACCTGCAGCGGCACGGCGCTGGGATCTTCCGACAGGCTCGGGGCCTCGATCAGAGGTCGGTGTTCGCGTTCCAGGGCCGACTGGGCGTACAGCCGACGTGGCGCCAGAAGAGCCAGTGTTCCACCGACAAGCAACGCCCGGCGCGAGAGCTCCATTCCTGGGAGAATTCTCACGCTGCGGCCCAGAAAATCAACAGCCCCGCCGCCGCCCCGGCGACGATCAGGATCGGCTCCGGCAGCTTGAGACGCCACAGGATACCGAGCGCGATCAGGGCGATCAGGAGGGTCGGAATGTCCACGATCGCGCGGCGCGCCAGGACGAAGCAGGCGCCGGCGATCGCCCCCGAAGCAGCGGCGGTGACGCCACCGACGAATGCTTTCACTTTGGGGTTGTCGCTGAACCGGTCGAACCACGGAAACGGGATGACGACGAAAAGGTAGACGGGCAGAAAGACTCCAACGGCAGCCGCGACGGCGCCCGGGAAATTGGCCACGAGATAGCCGATGAACGCCACCGTGATGACGACGGGACCCGGGGTCAGCATGGCGACGGCCACGGCATCCAGGAACTGTCTGTCGTTCAGCCATCCGTGCTCCTGGACGACTCCGCCGTAGAGGAACGGCACGATGGCGAGCCCGCTGCCGAACACGAACGCGCCCGCCTGAGTGAAGAACCAGAGGATCTGGCCCAGCAGCTCGGGGGTGACGGCCACCGCCAGGCAGGCGGAACTGGGGCGACGCAGAAATGCGGGTGGCGCCTGCACGATCACGGCGACCACGCCGCACAACACGAACAGCGTAGCGATTTCGGACTCGGTCCACGCTGTGACGACCGCCATGACGGCGAAAATGGCCCACTGCAGCTTGTCCTTTGCCATCGTCAATTTCGCCAGCTTGTAGGCGGCGAGGACGATGATCCCGATCACCGTCGCCCCGACGCCGTAGAACGCCGCCTGCATCCAGGTGAGGCCACCAAACCTCACGTAGAGCCAACTGATGGCGACGGTCATGACGAACGACGGCAGGATGAACGCCAGGGCCACGAGCGTTGCGCCCCGCACCCGGGAGTGCACGAAACCCAGGCAGATCGCGAGCTGGGCGGCCAGGGGCCCGGGCGCGAGCTGGGAGAGAGCCAGCGACTTCATGTACTCCTCTTTGGTGAACCACTTCCGCCGCTCGACGAGATCGCGCTGCATGTAGCCGACCAGCGCGACGGGACCGCCGAACCCGAGGCTCCCGAGGTAGAGAAAGTAGCGAAGCAACTCCGCGGTGCTCGGGCGCTTCGCCGTCGCGGTTTCTTTCATGATTTCCTCCGGCCGTTGCGACTCACGGGAGTGTAACGCTTGACGGACCATGTATCAAGCGTTACGGTTAGAACTGCTGCTGCTACATGAAAATGTCATGGGGTAACTGCTACGTGAAAGTGTCATGGGGGGCTCCCTTCGTGGAAGTGTCATTCCCCCATGGAGACCTTCACGATGAGCCGGAAGGAGTTGCTCCGGGCCGGCCTGGTCAGGGC
>DASYUQ010000194.1 GCA_036001065.1 Candidatus Methylomirabilota bacterium | reverse complement strand
GGTGTTCAGGAGATGGTTCGACCGCAGCCAGCGTCTCTATAGGAGGACGTGGGTGCGCACGTACCCACGCTGGCCACGGCCGCTACCGACGCCGCGTTTCCGCACATTCCTCGCCAAAAGAATTTCGGATCGGGGCTAAATGAAGCCGTAGAGCTTGCCGGCGTTCTCGCAGACGATCTTCTGGCGCACCTCGGCGGGCAGGTGCCCCAGCTCGCGCTGGATGAACTCGCCGGAATCGGGCCACACGCCGTCAGGGTGGGGGAAGTCCGAGCCCCACATGATGGTGTCGTGACCCAGCTCGTCGAGCAGCTTGATGCCGATGCGGTCGGTCTGGTACGTCGCTTTGCACTGGCGGCGCCAGTACTCGCTCGGTCGCATGGTGAGCGTGAGGTCCTTGAACTGGTCCTCCCACTCCGCGTCCATCCGCTCCAGGACGTAGGGAATCCAGCCGATCCCGCTCTCCCCGATGACGACCTTGATCCGAGGGTAGCGCTCGAGCACGCCGGCAAAGATCAGCGACGTCAGGATCGTCGCCATGTGCATCTGAAACCCGGTGATGTGAACGGCGCGCGCCACCTTTCCGAGCATGGGCGGCAGCTTTTCGAAGTCGGGCCGCTGGCCGCCGACCGTGTGGATGTGCAGCGGCAACGCCGCCTCGTTGATGATCTCCCAGAGCGGCACCCACTGCGGATCCCAGAGCGGCACGATGTCGTGCGAGTTGGCGAGCTCGATACCGCGGACGCCGCCGCGCTTGACGACGCGCGTGACCTCCTCCACCGCCGCCTCCACCGGGTGGTTAGGGATGCACGCGAGTCCGGCGTAGCGGTCGGGATGGGTCTCGCAGAAGTCGGCGAGCCACTCGTTGTAGATGCGCGTCACTTCGATGGCGGCCTCGGGGTCGTTGAGCCGCCGAGTGGCGCCGAGGATGCCGTACAAGACTTCGGCCTGCACGCCGTCGCGCTCCTGGTCCTTCAAACGCAACTCGGGATCGGTGAGCCGCCGGATGCCGCGCTGGCCGTCCTCATAGAGTCCGGTCGAGGCCATGCGGTCGGAGCGATGGATCTGGCCGGGAACATACTCGCGTCCGGCCGCGCCCATGCCGTTCATGAGGCCGAAGGCGGCGCCCTTCTTCGTAACCCACACCGGTCCCTTGGGGCCGTCGGTGACGTAGGGCATGCGGTCCTTCATCGCCGCCGAGGCATGTGAGGTGAAGAGGTCCGGCGGCAGCCAGGGCAGATCCACGTGGCAGTCGGCGGAAATTCTCGTGTAGCGCATATCACTCCTCCTGACTCACGGCCGCTTCAACCGGAGATCTTCGTAAGGCCCCGAATACGCGAATCCCTTGATGTGATCCACGCCCGCCTCCTCGACGCGCGGGCCCACGCCCCAGAGGAAGGCCAGCTCGTAGACGGGGACGTGCGTCACCTGGTCGTGGATGATCTGCTGGATCTGGTGCAGCAACATCTCTCTCTTCTTCCGGTCCGTCTCCCGAGCCTGCCGGTGGAAAAGGTCCTCGACTTCAGGAATGACGCCCGCGGCGTAGATCCCGTTCTTGGTGACGTAGGCCTCGAGCCGCGTCGCCGCGTTGCCCGCCGCGCCGGCGATGCCGACGATCACACCCTTGAGCTTTTTCTCGCGCCACTCCGTGAGGAACGTCGCGCGCTCCATCGTGCGTGTCCGGGTGCGAATGCCCACCGCGCCGAGATAGTTGCCGATGGCCTCCCCCAGGGTGGTGAACGGAGGGAGCGGGGTGAGGTCGCCGCCGTCGAAGCCTTTGGGATAGCCGGCCTCGGCGAGGAGTTGCCGCGCCTTCGCGGGGTCGTAGGCCGAGGGCTCGAAGAAGCGCGCGAACTCTAGATTGCGATGCAAGAGGCTCCCGGTGGGCCGCGAGAATCCGAGCGTCTCGGCCTGGTTGAGGGCCTGCCGGTCGAGGGCGTGGCTGGCCGCCAGGCGCACGCGCCGGTCGTGCCACGGCGACTTGGGATCAAACTGCTCGGGGAAGTCGAGCCAGAAGACGCCGGGCGGGTACGCGGCGACGAGCCGCAGCCCCGGCGTCCGCTTGATGTCCTCGGCGACAGGTCCGCTCAGGAGATAGGAGATGTCCACCTCGCCCTTCTTGAGCGCCGCGGCCCGCGTGGTTTCCTCGGGCATGCTCCGGAAGACGAGGCGCTTGACGGCCGGGGCTTTGCGCCAGTACCCGTCGAAGGCCTCCATCACCAGCTCGATTCCCGGCGTGAAGCTCACGACACGGTAGGGCCCGGCGCCGATCGGCGCCTTCTTGAAGCCGTCGTCACCCACCTTCTCCACGTATTTCTTGGGCACGATCCAGGCGGCGCCGGTGGCCGAGGTGCCGTAGAAGGTCATGAAGTCCGGCCACGGCTCCTTGAGGTGGATCCGCACGCGGCCCGGATCCACGATCTGGATCTCGCGCACGCGGTCCTTGAGCAGCTTCGCCGACGCGCCCCGGTACCGCTCGAACGAGAACTTGACGTCCGCCGCCGTCACCGGCTCCCCGTTGTGGAACTTGACGCCCTTGCGGATGACGAACTCGTACGTGAGCCCGTCCTTCGACGCGGTCCACGACTCGGCGAGGCTGGGCGTGTAGTTGTTCCCCGGCATCGGCTTCACCAGCGCGTCGTGGATGGCGTAGAGCACCATGAACGGCGTGATCAGGGCCTCGGTCTCCGCCGGGTCGAGCCAGCGGGCCGCCAGCGTGACGTGGAGGCCCCACGTCATGGTCCCCTCGGGCGCGGCCACCGCCGGCCCGGCGCTGCCGAGGAGCAGCAGGAACGCCAGGAACAGGACGCGGGAGCGTGCGGTGAGGGGTCCCATCGATCGGCTCCTCTCTGGCTTGGTGGCAGCATCTGGTACCCGCGGCCGGGTTCTGTCAAGTGCGTTTTGGTCGCGCCAGGCGCATTGTCTTTGCGGCCGGTCGGCAGTAGCATCCCCCCAGCGACTTCCGCCCGAAGATGCCGCCACCGCTGGGAGCCAGGAGGTGCGCGATGAGCAGCAGGCAGCGACAACACCCCCTCGAAATGCGCGACGCCCCAGTGAGCCGACGCGGGTTCCTCCGGACCGGTGGACGGACGCTGGCCGGGCTCGCTGGGATCCTGGCGGTGGGACGGGCGCCGGCGAGCTGGGCCGCCCGGGAGATCGCCATCCTTACCGCCGTGAACTACGCACCCACGTCGGACGCGAAGCTTGCGGAGCTGGGCAAGCGGTTCTCGAAGCTGGCCGGCGTGAACGTGCGCATCGACCACATCCAGAGCGTCCAGATGCCGGCCAAGCTCTCGGCCGAGCTCATGTCGAAATCAGGCCACGACATTGTCAGCCTGGAGATGCACTACCCGTGGCTCTTCGCGCCGGGACTCGCGGACGTGTCCGACATCTGTGACGACCTGGCCCGGAAACACGGCGACTGGTACTCGTTCGCCAAAGACCATGCCCGTGTCAGAGGCCAATGGCTCGGCATCCCATATCTGTTCATCTCGTTTCCGGGAAGCCACCGGATCGACCTGTTCGAGAAAGTCGGAGAGAACGCGCCGGACACGTGGGAGGAGCTGCTCCGCGCTGGCCGAAAGCTGAAGAAGCTCGGCCATCCCGTTGGATTCGCCATCAGCCAGACGACCGACTCCGTGACGACTCTCCACTCGATCCTGTGGTGCTACGGCGCCAAGGACGTCGCCGAGGACGGCAAGACGATCACCATCAACTCCAAAGAGACCGAGACCGCCATCGACTACGTCAGGGCGCTGTACACGGACGCCATGGACCCGGCCGTGCTCTCGTGGGACAACGCCTCGAACAACCAGTGGTTGAACTCGGGAAAGGGATCGTGGATCCACAACCCGATCAGCCACTACGTGGTCGCCAAGGAGAAGCAGATGCCGATCGCCCAGCTCACCGGCCTTCACCCGTCGCCGGCGGGACCGGCCGGGCGCCACACGGTCGGCGTGCCGCGGAGCCTCGGGATCTGGAAGGTCAGCAAGAACACAGAGCCTGCCAAGGAGTTCCTCCGCTGGTTTTTCGAGCCCGCGCAGTACCACGAGTGGATCATGGCGGGCGACAACTACAACCACCCGATGTGGCGCGACATGGAGAATCACCCGGTCTGGGACGTGGACGCGAAGTACAAGCCCCTCAAGAGCATCGCGCAGTACTCGCACCTGTACGGATGGCCCGCGCCACCGGACGAGCGGATCCAGCTCATCACGAACAGCTACATCATCCCTAACATGTTCGCCAAAGTCGTCACGAACGCCGCCAAGCCCAAGGAGGCGATCCTCTGGGCCGAGACCGAGATCAAGCGGATGTTCGAGACCAAGTGAGGAGCCACAGCATGACGTACGACCTCCTGATCAAAGAGGGTCGCATCATCGACGGCTCCGGCCGACCCGCCTTTCACGGCGACGTGGCGGTGGCTCACGGAAGGATCGTGGAGCTGGGGCGCTTGAACGGTGCCGCCCGCCGGGTCATCGAGGCCGATGGACGGGTGGTGGCGCCCGGGTTCGTGGACAACCACTGTCACTACGACGCCCAGGTCCTGTGGGATCCGCTGTGCAGCTTCTCGTGCTTCCACGGCGCCACCACCGTCATCATCGGCAACTGCTCCCTGGCGCTCGCCCCCGTCAGGGCCCCCGAGCGTGAGAAGCTGGCCGGGATGCTGTCCTACGTCGAGGCGATTCCCATGGACGTCCTGCAGGCTGGCGTGCCGTGGACGTGGGAGACGTTCCCCCAGTACATGAACGTGATCGGGCAGCGGCTGGGGGTCAACGTGGGAACGCTCGTCGGCCACTCGGCGGCCAGGCTCTATGCCATGGGCGCGGACTGTTCGGAGCGGCCGGCCACCGACACGGAGCTCGAAGTCATGCGGGGCGTGGTTCGGGAGGCGCTGGAGGCGGGGGCGCTGGGGCTTTCGCTCACGCGCAACATGAACCACTTCGACGTCGCGGGGAAGCGGATCCCGGCCGCCTGCGCTCCGGAGTCGGAGCTGTTCGCGCTGGCCGACGTCCTCCGCGAGTCCGGCACCGGGGTCATCCAGTGCGGAGGAGGAACCAATCCGGAGCTGAAGGATCGCCTGCTGAGCCGGCTGGCCCAGGCGTGCGGCCGCCCGATCATGTACAACACCCTCCTCGAGCAGGCGCGGCTGCCGGGGCAGTGGCGCCAGCACCTGGCGCACGTCGAGGAGATTGCCCGGCAGGGGATCCGGGCGGTGCCGCTCTGCAATCCGGGCAGCATCGTGAGCCGGTTCACCATGAAGAACTGTCAGGTGTTTCGTGGCATGCCCACGTGGCTGCCCCTCCTCCAGGCCTCCGATGCCGAGAAGCTGCGGGCCTACCGCGACCCGGAGGTTCGCGCCAAGCTCCGCGCCGAAGTCGAAGCCCCTCTCGGTCCCGACTCGACGTTCTCCAAGCGCTGGGACCTGATGGTCGTGGAGGAGCCGCAGCTCCCGAAGAACCGCGAACTCAAGGGACAGAACGTCGCCGAGATCGCGACGGCGCAGGGGAAGGATCCGCTCGATGCCTTCCTCGATCTGGCCGTCGAGGAGGCGCTGGAGACGGTCTTCAGCCTCGGCGAGATCAACATGGACACCGAGGCGGTGGCCCAGATCCTCGGCAGTCCCTATGCCGTCGTGGGGCTGTCCGACGGTGGCGCCCACGTCCAGTTCCACTCGAACGTGAGCAATCCCACCCGGCTCCTCGGCTACTGGGTGAGGGAAAAGGGCATCATGTCGCTGGAGCTGGCCGTCCGCCGGCTCACCTTCGATTCGGCCTCGGCCTTCGGGATTTACGATCGCGGGCTCCTGCAGCCGGGAATGGCCGCAGATCTCGTCGTCTTCGATGCCGACACCGTGCGGCCGGCAGCGGAAGACGTCGTGCATGACTTCCCGAACAACGGCTGGCGCATCCGGGAACTGGCCGAGGGGATCCACTACACCGTGGTGAACGGTGAGGTGTTGCTGGAGAAGGGCGCGCACACGGGGAGCTACCCGGGCCAGGTGCTGCACAACGCCCGCTACCAGGCCGCCCAGCGCGGCTCGGCGTGAGGCCCG
>DASYUQ010000193.1 GCA_036001065.1 Candidatus Methylomirabilota bacterium | reverse complement strand
TCATCGCCTGGCCAGCATGCGCACGGCGACCTCGATCGCCTCGGTCATGCTTTCGTGATTAGCGGTGCCCTTCCACGCCCGGTCGAAGGCCGTGCCGTGGTCCACGGAGACGCGGAGGAACGGCAGCCCCACGGTGACGTTGACGCCGGAGAGCCCTGTCCAGGTCTTGCTGGCATCGTCGTAGTTGAACCCGAGGGTCTTGACGGGAATGTGGCCCTGGTCGTGGTACATGGCCACGACGATATCGAACTCGCCCCCGCGCGCCCGCGCGAAGAGCGTGTCGGCGGGGAGCGGGCCGATCACCGTCAGGCCCTCGGCCCGCGCGGCCTCGATGGCGGGGATGATCGCCTTCTGCTCCTCGTCGCCGAAGAGCCCTTCCTCGCCGGCGTGGGGGTTGAGGCCGGCCACGGCGATGCGCGCGCGCGGTTGTCCCAGGCCCTCCATCGTGCGCTGGGCGAGGCGGATCGTGCTCAGCACGCGATCATGCGTAATGAGGTCGGGGACGCGTCGGAGCGCGACGTGGGTCGTGACGTGGATGACCTTGAGCTCGCGCCCCATGAGCAGCATGGCGAAGGTGCCGGTGCCGGAGAGGTCGGCGAGGATCTCGGTGTGGCCCGAGTGGGGCACGCCGGCGGCGGCCAGCGCCTCCTTGTTGATGGGCGCGGTGACGATGGCGTCGATCCTCCCCTCGGCGGCCAGCGCGACGGCCTTGGCGATGTACTCATAGGCCGCCCGCCCGGCGGCGGCGGTGACCTCGCCGCGGGGCAGCGTGGCCGCCTCCACGTTGGCGAGGTCCAGGCACTCCAGCGTCCCGGGGCGGAAGCTGCAGTGCGCGACGGCCGACACGGCGTGCAGGCCGAGGGGGGAGCCCACCAGGGCCAGGGCTTCCTTCATGATGGCCGCCGAGCCGATCACGACGGGCCGGCTGGCGTCGCGCACGGCGGGCTCCGCGCACGCCCGCGCGATGATCTCGGGCCCGACACCGGCCGGATCGCCCATCGTGATGCCCAGGGTCGGTGATCGCGTCATACGAGGGTCTCCCTCAGGAGCGAGACGAACAGATCCGGCGCGCCGAATGCACCAGCCTTGGTGAGGACGGCGAGCGCGGGGTGGCGCGGAGCGCGCAGGTACCCGAACGCGAGTCCGGGACCGGGCGGGCCGACGAGATCGAGCCGCTCCGCTTTCAGCGCTTTGTAGAGGGCGACGGCCGTCTGGCCGCCGGTCACGGCCACGATGTCGAAGGCCTCCTGCTCGAGCGCGCGCCTGGCCTCGTCGGCCAGCCGCGCCGCCACGCGCGCGGGATCGGCGGCCTCCACCTCGTCGCTCGCCAATACCTGGAAACCGGCCTCACGGGCGGCGGCGATCTGGGCGCGGGTGGCGGGGTGGCGGCTTCCCGCGACGATCAGCGAGCGCCGGCAGGGCGGAAGCCCCACGCGCTCGGCGAGCAGGCCGAGACGGGCCGCCAGCGCCCGCCCCAGTCCGGCGGCCCCGACCAGCAATGGCGGCACGTCGAGGGCGAGCGCGGCCTCGACCAGCGCGGCCAGGTCGTCGTCGGTCTCGGCGTCGGCGATGGCGACGGTGCCCGCCAGGCGCTTCAGGCGCGCGGTCAGCGACTCGATCCCGTCGCGGACTTGATCGATCGGGATCCAGGCCAGCGGTCGGTCGAGCTCGTGCCGCAGCAGGTCGACGACGTTCGAGGTGGTGGCGCGCGGGAATTCCGGATCGCGCCCGAGGGTCGTCTCGGTGATGGGCCTGCCGTCGATCATGAGGATGCGATCGATCACGGTTCGGCCCTGGGCCGGAAAGGCAGGCGTCAGGAGGGCGCAGGAGGTGCCGAGGACGCGCATCAGGGCGTGGACCTCGACGCCCACGTGGCCGCGCAGCGTGGAGTCGATCTTCTTGAAGTACCGGCCGGCCGGCGCGGGACCCGCGAGCGCTTCGATCCGGCGCGCAGTCTCCCGGGCGCCGAGCGCGCGCGTCTCGGTGTCGACGACGCGAACCACGGCCGCGGGGGGCGGCTGCGGCCACACCGTGACGGGGACGGCGGCCTCGCCGGCGAACAGGGTGCCCGTGTCGCAGGCTCCGGTGAGATCATCGGCGACGATGGTCAGCATGGGGCGCGGATAATATTAGAGGCACACTTCCAGCCGGTCAAACTACGGTAAGCGCTCGCCTAAAGCAGTCCTCGTCTTACGGACGGCTCCTTGCCGAAACCAACGGGCCCTCCCTCCAGACGGGAGTCGGGCCAATCCGTTAGGGCGAAGAAGGAGACTTGACGCGGCTTACATGGCGCAGTAGGGTCCGTTCGAACTCAACCGTCTGCCCCTCGGAGGAGTAGCAATGCCTCTGACCCAGGTTCGCGGACTGGCTCTCGACGCTCTTGGGTCGGCTGCTCAGATGGCTTCTGGCTCCGTCGGAGTGACGGTTGCCACCACCACGAGCGATCGGTCGTTCGCACACAGTCTGGATCACTCGCATCCCCCGTTCCGCCGCGCTCCTCGGGCCTCTCGCTGACTCCGTCATGATGTGAGACAAGGCGGCCGACTTGCATACGCTGCCGACCCCCAGAGTGCTCCACCTCCGGCTCAATCGCCGGTGAGAGGGGGCCATAAAGAAATGGCTTGGGGCTGCATTGCGCGGCGGGACGCCTGGCCAGCCGGGACGGCACGGCGCTCGTCGCCGCCCCAGTGGGCCAGCTCCACTCGAAGCATTCCCGTCCGGGGAAGGCGGCCGGCCGCCATTGGAGCACTCAGCGGACCTCGCCCCGGGGTCGGGCCGTCGGCGAGTCAAGGGGCACGGCCGCGCTGCGGTTCCGCTAGCGTCGTCCTGGCAGTGAGGAAGATCATCGTGCTTGCCGCCATCCTCATCCCACTCCTCGCCTCTTCCACCCTCGCCGAGACGCCACCCACCGCGGAGTGGAAGGACGGGCGCTTGAGCGTCACGGCCGAGAAGGCGCGCCTCGCCGAGATTCTGCAGGCGATCGCCCGGCTGACAGGCATGGAGGTGCGGGGCGCGGAGGCGCTTGACGAGGAGGTGTCGGTCCAGTTTTCGGGTCTGGCGCTCGGCGAAGCCCTGAAGAGGCTGCTCCTCCATGTCAACCACCTGGTTCTCGAGGACACGTCGACGGAAGAGGGCGGGACTCGGCTGATTGTTTGGGTCCTTGGCGCGGGGGGTCGGCCGCCGGCCGCGGCGGTCATCGAGAGGGTCGAAAAGCCAGCGCCTTCGGGAGATCAGCCCTGGGGACCGATCGCCGAGCTGGTCGTCGACCCAGATCCGGGCATGCGGCGGTGGGCCGTGAAACGGCTCGGCGAGCGGGCCGATCACGAGGCGTTCACCCGCCTTCTCCGGGTTCTCGAGGACGACGATGCGGACGTTCGGCGGGACGCCCTGACCGCGCTCGCCCAGTACGGCCGGACCGCAATCGACCCGGTCAAGAGGCTGCTGGAGGCCGAGAAGGTGGCGGACGTTCGCGTGGCCGCCCTCCAGCTGCTAGGGCAGATCGGGCGGGAGGATGCGGCCCCCTTCCTGCTCGGCGTGCTGGGCGACCCCGACCCGCGAGTTCGCATCGCGGCCGTGGAGGCACTCGGGCACGCCGGCGAGCCAACCGCGACGGAGGCGCTGTTGGAGGGAATCCGCGACAAGGAGCCGGCCGTGCGCATGGCCGCCCTCAGGACTCTGGCCTTCTACGTCGGTGAGCGGGCGGCTAGGGATGCCATCGAGCAGGGGCTCATCGATAAGCAGGAGGCCGTCCGGGCTCTCGGCTCCGGCCTCGTCGAGAGCCTTGGAAGCCGGGGATCGGCCGGCGGCGGTAGCGCCGCGCCCCCAGTCCCCGAGCGCGTGCCCTGATCCCCGGACCCGGCAGCCATGCCTCGAGAGTTCCGCGGTTTGGAGAGGGCACGGGCGCCTCCCTGGACCGGCCCTCCCCATAACCCTTTCCACGCCGCGGGAGCCAGGCTGTGAAGGCACGGGACACTGCTAGCGAGGAGGGTAGGGAGATGAGAAGCAGCAGCCGACGTTACTGGGGTTTTGTCGCGTTGCTCGTGGCTACGGCGGTCGCCGTCGCGTCCTGGGGAATTACCACGGGACTCCATTCGGCCGACGCCGCGGCAGGTCCCTCGGCCGAGAGGGCCAAGGCAGTGGTCTCACAGGCCACGGGAATCCGGGCTGACGAGTTCACGGTCGTGAACGTAGCGCCGTTCGGCGACACGGGTATCAGGCAGCTCAAGATGATGGACCGCAGGGGCCGCCTCTTCGGGGCCAGCCTGGATGCGGCGGGCAATCCGGTGAGCGATGAGGAGATGAAGCACCATGCCCGGGCACTGGGCAACCGGGGCTTCGTGGGCAAGCTCGAGCGCGAGCTGGCGGAGCGCATGCGGGGCAACCCATCCGATCCCATCCGCACGGTCTGGTGGATGCAGGGGACGACCATGCAGCCGCTCCGTGGGCCAAACGTGACACCGCAGCAGTTCGAGCAGAACCTCCAGGCTGTCGCGACCGAAGTCAGTGCCGTCGTGGAGCCCGTGATGAACGGAATCAAGGCGATGGGCGGCCAGGTAATCGGGCAGAGCTCGCACGTGCCGATGGCCGTGGCGAACGTCACGCCGGCCGTGGTACGCCGGATGGCGGCCCATCCCTCAGTCGAGAGGGTATTCCTGGAGCGTGTGCATTCCGAGCGGCTCAATGTCTCCCGGGTGGTCGTCCAGGCTGACCAGCTCAACTCGATTTTCTGCTTCCTCTTCTTCTGCTTCCCGGTCGGCAGAGGAATCGACGGGACCGGACAGCGTGTAGCGGTCGTCGAGGCCAACCGAATCGGGACCCATCCAGACTTGCCGGGATCCCAGCGCGTCCTGTGCCGCGCCACCGCCTCCTCCACGGCCGGCGGCCACAAAACCAACGTGGCAGGGGTCATCCAGAGTATCAACCTGTCCTCACGAGGGATGGCCCCGGCGATTACGATCGTCGACGGCATCGCCGCAAACTTCAGCGACGCGGAAGTGATGGCGGCGACCGACTGCGTGATCGACACCGAGGGAGCGAGCGCCGTCAACATGAGCTTCGGGTTCGAGACCAACGGCGTGTTCGACGCGTTTGCTCGGTACGTCGACCGGAAGGTGTACTTCACCGGCCGGACCATCGTGCCCGCCATCTCCAACTTTTGCGCGAACCGGATGGGAAGCCCGGAGATCGCCTTCAACGCGCTGGCCGTCGGCGCCTTCGACGACAGCAACACCACGGGGTTCGGCGACGACGTCGCCGCCTGCACGGGGGTCGTGACCTTCAGCGCGTTCCTCGACCCCATCTCGCCCTCGGGCGACCGGGAGGAGCCGGATGTCGTGACCCCCGGGCGACAGATCAACACGACTGTGAACGGGGGCGGCTTCGCGGACGTCAACGGGACGAGCTTCGCCGCCCCGCACGTCACCGGCGGCGTCGGCCTGCTGGTGCAGCGGGATCCCAGCCTGGCGTTCCAGGTCGAGCGAGTCCGGGCGGTCATGATGTCGGCGGCCCGCCACAACATCGAGGGGGCCAGCCGGCTGAGCGAACGTGACGGCGCCGGTGCCATCTTCCTGGCGGCTGCCGACACGGTGCTGACGTCCGGGAACTCGAGCTTCTTCGTCACCTCCGGCGGGACCACAGGCTTCCCCATCACGCGCAGCTTCTCCGCGTCCGCCGGCCAGCGGGTCCGGGTGGCCATCGCCTGGTCCCACAAGTCCCCCGGCGGGGACACCCTGACGCAGCCCACCACGGACCTGGATCTCGTCGTCAGGGACCCGAACGGATTCTTCGTCGCCGGGTCCTTCAGCTTCGACAACACCTACGAGATCGTCGACTTCACGGCTCCCGTGACCGGCACCTACACGGCAACCATCAACAACTTCCGCTCCAGCTCCGGCACAGAGTTCATCGGCTTCGCCGTGAGTCTGACGGACTCCTAGTGCCGTTCCAACTATTCGCGCCTAGGAAGGCACCGTGTACGTCGTTCGTGGACAGATTTAGTATCAACAAGTTGGAACGGCACTAGCCGGCCACGGGCCTGTACTGGCCGGGGCGGCGGCCGCCGCCGCCCCGGCGCTCCGTTCATGCGATCCTTGACCCTCGCGATCGTCCTCCTCGTAGCGACCGGCGGCCCGCCTCCGCAGGTGCTGCGGGTGTTCCCCCCCGACGGCTCGACGCCCGGCCAGGTCCCCGCCATCACAGCCGAGCTCGACTTCACGCGCGGAGAGCCGGGCGATGCAGCGTCGCTGCGGCTCCTGGTGGACGGGGTCGACGTGACCGCGCAATCGCGGATCACCCAGACCCGGGACTGGCCGCCGAGCTTCGTGTCGATCTCCTACACGCCGGCCCGGCTCCAGCCCGGCACCCACCGGGCCGAAGTCCGCTTCCGGACCGCGACGGGTGCCACCGTCGGTCACGCCTGGACCTTCGCGGTAAAGCCGCCGTGACCTGAGTTCGGCCGGCAGACCCGGGTACCTGGGGATCCGTGCCGTCCACGGCCAGGGGCACTCCGGGGCGCGCCGATCAGGCCGGGGCCGGCGACGCGGTCCCGGCGGTGGTTATCACAGCGATGGCGCAGGGGAACGGGCCGGCGGCGCGGGCGACAACCCGGGTCGTCCGCCCGTGCCCGCGCCCTCGCGCTGGAGGCTCGACTATTTTCACCACGATCCTGAGGAAACGCGCGCCCGCGGATCACTGCGGAGCCGGATCGCTGCGAGTATGGGCCGGCGAGCGGCGGTGGCCATCGCGTCATCTTTGTCGTCCCCGTCACGATGTTCAATGCGGGCGCGGTGATGGGAATGCATCACGCGGAGTCGAGTGTTTAAGCGATGAGGGCACGATATAAAGGTATACTTCGCAGGGTTTCAAGGCGTCGGAGAGCACATGCGGAGCCATCTCGCGTTGACCGCCGTCATCGTGGCCATCGTCGCCCTGCTGGTGGGCGGTGCCGTCGTGGCGCTGCGTTCGTCGACGCCCACGCCCGACTCTGCCGCCGAGCCCTCGACCGCCGCGCCCCCCGCGCCCGCGCCGGCTCCGCCCGCCGTTCCGCCCAAGCCGCGGGCCGGTCGCCAGCTGAGCGTGGAGGAGGCGATCAAGGAGCTGGATCTGATCCGGCCCTCGCGGACGAAGACGGCCGAGGACTTCACCGCGCCGCTGCTGGGCGGAAAGAGCTTCCGCCTGTCGCAGCACCGGGGCCAGCCCGTGCTCATCAACTTCTGGGCCACGTGGTGCCCGCCGTGCCGCGAGGAGATGCCATCGATGGAGCGTCTCTGGCGGCAGCACCAGGACAGCGGCTTCGTCATGCTCGCCATCTCGCTCGACGCCGACCCCAAGGTCGTCCCGCCCTTCGTCACCGAGCACAAGTTCACCTTCCAGATCGCGCTCGATCCGAAGCTGGACGTCGCCAACGCCTATGGCGTCCGGGCCCTTCCGGCCAGTTTCCTCGTGGACCGACGGGGGAACCTGGCGGCGCTGGCGCTGGGTCCGCGAACCTGGGACAATGACGCCGCGCACTCGCTGATCGAGGGGCTGATGAGACAATGATCGGACAGTCGCTGGGCATGGCGGTGGCGTTCAGCGCCGGACTCTTCTCGTTTCTCTCGCCGTGCGTGCTGCCGCTGTTCCCCTCGTATCTCTCGTTCATCACCGGCATGTCCGTGTCGGACCTGACCGCCGATCTCTCGCCGACCGTCCGCCGGCGCGTGCTCCTGCACGCGGTCGCCTTCGTGCTGGGCTTCTCGGTCGTCTTCGTCGGGCTGGGCGCCTCCTTCAGTGTGGCCGGCCAGTTCCTGCTCGACTACCGGGATCTGATCCGACGCATCGGCGGCGTCCTGATCGTGATCTTCGGCCTCTACATCGCCGGCGTCTTCAAGCTCGGGCTCTTCGGCCGCACCGCCCAGTGGCAGATCCGAGAGAAGCCCGCCGGCTATCTCGGCTCGTTGGCGGTGGGTATCACCTTCGCCATCGGCTGGACGCCGTGCGTGGGGCCGATCCTGGGCGCCATCCTCTCGCTGGCCGGCACCGCCGAGACGGTGCAGCGTGGCGTGGGCCTGCTGGTGGCCTACTCGGCCGGCCTCGGGCTGCCGTTTCTCCTCTCGGCGGTCGCGCTGGGCGCCTTCCTCAGATTCTTCAAGCGCTATCGCCCGTTCATTCCCGTCGTCGAACGCGCCGCCGGCGTGCTCCTCGTCATCGTCGGCGTGCTCGTGTATACCAACTACTACGTGATCCTCAACAACTGGGCGATCTCGCTGACGCCCGAGTGGCTCCTCAAGCGCCTCTAGTGCCGTTCCAACTTGTTGGTACTAAATCTGGCCAGGAACGACGCGAGGCGGTTGCGCAAGAAGCGTTTACCCTTCCCCGTCTTCAAGAACCGTTCCCGGCGAAACGCATCATCGCCACTCAGGCCGGCCTCGTAGT
>DASYUQ010000192.1 GCA_036001065.1 Candidatus Methylomirabilota bacterium | reverse complement strand
ACTACGAGGCCTGCCTGAGTGGCGATGATGCGTTTCGCCGGGAACGGTTCTTGAAGACGGGGAAGGGTAAACGCTTCTTGCGCAACCGCCTCGCGTCGTTCCTGGCTAGATTTAGTACCAACAAGTTGGAACGGCACTAGTTGAAATGTTTCGCATGTTTCCGTAAAGTCTGAGGTTCCATGTTCGACTCACTGAGCACGAGACTGCAGGCCGTCTTCGATCGCCTGGGAAGCCGGGGGCGGCTCACCGAGGACAACATCCAGGAGGCGCTGCGCGAGGTCCGGCTCGCCCTGCTGGAGGCCGACGTCAACTTCAAGGTTGTCCGGGCGTTCGTCGAGCGGGTCAAGGCCCGCGCGGTCGGGCAGGACGTCCTCGGGTCGCTCACGCCCGCCCAGCAGGTCGTGAAGGTCGTCCACGACGAGCTGGTCGAGCTGCTGGGCGGCAGCGGCCACCGGCTGAGCCCCGCCCAGCACCCCCCGACCATCCTCATGCTCATCGGCCTGCAGGGCTCGGGGAAGACGACGACGGCCGCCAAGCTCGCGCGTCTCTACGCCAAGCAGGGCCAGCACCCGGTCCTGGCCGCCGCCGACATCTATCGCCCCGCGGCCATGGACCAGCTACGCACCCTCGGCGCCCAGCTCGGCGTCCCCGTCGTCGGCGCGTCCGGACAGCGGCCGCTCGAGATCTGCCGGGCCGCGCGGGAGGAAGCGGCGGCCCGCGGGCTGACGCCGCTGATCCTCGACACGGCGGGGCGCCTGCACATCGACGAGGCGATGCTCGACGAGCTCCGCGCGATCCGCACGGAGATCCGCCCGCACCACGTGCTCCTGGTGGTCGACGCGATGACGGGCCAGGACGCCGTGACCGTCGCCGATCGGTTCAACCAGGCGGTGGGGATCGACGCGGTGATCCTGACCAAGATGGACGGCGACGCCCGCGGCGGCGCCGCCCTCAGCGTCCGGCAGGTCACGGGCCGCCCGATCGCGTTCGTCGGGATGGGCGAGAAGACGGAGGCGCTGGAGCCCTTCCACCCCGACCGCGTCGCCTCGCGGATCCTCGGGATGGGGGACGTGCTGTCGCTGGTGGAGAAGGCCCAGGAGGCCGTCGATCAGAAGACGGCCGAGGAGCTGGTGCGCAAGCTCCGCGAGGACGCCTTCACGCTGGAGGACTTCCGCGACCAGCTCAAGCAGGTCCGCCAGATGGGGCCGCTCGATCAGATCCTCGGCATGCTGCCGTTTGGCAAGCTGCTCAAGGGCGCCCCTCGGGAGCTCAGCGCCGAGCAGGCGGATCTCGCCCGCTTCGACGCGATTATCGGCTCCATGACGCCCCAGGAGCGCCGCCATCCTGAGATCATCAACGGCAACCGCCGCCAGCGGATCGCCCGCGGCAGCGGTACCAGCGTGCAGGACGTCAACCGGCTGCTCAAGCAGTACGCGCAGCTCCGCAAGCTGATGAAGCAGTTCAAGGGGCTGGAGGGCAAGCTGCCCCGGGCGGGGCTTCCAGGCTTTCCCACACTGAGGGGGTGACGACGTGCCAGTTTCGATCCGACTGAGACGGACGGGAACCACACGCAGACCGACGTACCGGGTGGTGGTCGCCGATTCGCGCTCGCCCCGCGATGGGCGATTCATCGAGATCATCGGCCACTACAACCCGTTGACGAACCCGCCCACGGTGAAGATCGACCGGGCCCGCGCCCAGGCGTGGATCGCCAAGGGCGCCCAGCCTTCGAACACCGTGAAGCGGCTGATGCAAAACGTGAAGGAAGGCGCGTAGCGCAGGCCGGCGGCAGGCGCAGCAGCGCAGCTGGGAGTTGGTCGTATGCGGGAGCTGGTGGAGCACATCGCCAGGGAGCTGGTGGACGAACCCGAGAGGGTGAGGGTGACCGAGGTGGAGGGGGAGAACGTGACGGTGATCGAGCTGCGAGTGGCCCAGAGCGACCTGGGCAAGGTCATCGGCAAGCAGGGGCGGACCGCGCGGGCAATCCGCACGATCCTCAACGCGACCGCCACGAAGCTCCGCAAGCGCGCGGTCCTCGAGATCATTGAGTAGCGAGCGGCTGGTGGTCATCGGCGAGATCGTGCGCGCCCACGGCCTGGGGGGCGAGGTCCGGGTGGTGCCGCTGACGGACGACCCGGCGCGGTTCTCGCGGGTGCGCACGTGCGTGCTGTGGGACAGAACGCGGGACGCGCGGGAGCCGCGGCGCGTCGTCGCGGTCCGGCGGCAGGGCCAGGCGATCTTGATGTCGCTGGCGGGCTGCGAGTCCGCCGAGGCGGCCAGGGCCCTGGCCGGACGGCTGATCGCGATCCCGGAGTCCGAGGCGCTGCCGCCCGGGCCCGGGCGCTTCTACCCCTGGCAGCTCGAAGGCTGCCGGGTGGTGACGGAGGACGGAGCCGAGGTCGGCCGCGTGACGCGCATCGAGGCGGCGCCGGCGCAGGACCTCTGGGTCGTCGAGGACGGCCCCCGCGAGCATCTCATCCCGGCCGTGCCGGAGATCGTGCTCGAGGTGGACCTGGCCGCCCGCCGGGTGGTCATCCGGCCTCCCGAGGGCCTGCTCGACCTCTAGCGGCCGGCACGCCATGCGCATCGACATCGTGACGCTCTTCCCGGCCCTGGTGGAGCCGGCGCTGGCCGAGTCGGTGATCGGGCGCGCGCGGACGCGCGGACTCGTTGACATCCGGGTGGTGAATCTCCGAGACTACGCGGAGGGCAAGCACCGGGTTACCGACGATTACCCGTTTGGCGGAGGCGGCGGGATGGTGCTCAAGCCCGAGCCGCTCTTCGCCGCCGTCGAAGCGCTCCGCACGCCGGCCGCGCGCGTGATCCTGATGGACCCGCGCGGGCGGCTGTTCACCCAGCAGATGGCCGGGGAGCTGGCGAGCGCGAAGCACGTGATCCTGCTGGCCGGGCGGTACGAGGGCGTCGACGAGCGCGTGAGCGAGATGCTCGTCGACGACGCCGTGTCGATCGGCGACTACGTGCTGACGGGAGGCGAGCTGCCGGCCCTGGTGGTGACCGACACGGTCGTGCGGCTCCTGCCCGGGGTGCTGGGGTGCCCGGGAGGCGCCGAGCGGGAGTCGTTCGCGGGCGGCCTGCTGGAGCCTCCGCAGTACACGCGACCGGAAGAGTTCCGGGGCGCACGGGTGCCGGCGGTGCTGCTCTCGGGCGACCACGCCCGCATCACGCGCTGGCGCCGCGGGCAGGCGCTGTATCGGACGTGGCGGACGCGCCCGGATCTGCTCGAGCGCGCGGACCTGACGGAGGACGAGCAGAGGCTCGTGGACGGCTTCAAACGGGGCGAGAAGCCCGAATAAGCGAATCACGGAGGGGAAGGGGACGACCTCATGGACGCCATCCGGCTGGTGGAGGCTTCGCAGCTCAAGAAGGACCGCGACGGGTTCGGCCCCGGTGACACCGTTCGCGTCCACGTGAAGGTCGTGGAGGGCGAGAAGGAGCGCACCCAGGTGTTCGAGGGTGTCGTGATTCGCAAGCGCGGCGAAGGCGCCCGCGCCTCTTTCACGGTGCGGCGCGTTTCGTACGGCGTGGGCGTCGAGCGCACGTTTCCCCTGCACTCCCCGCGCATCGAGCGGGTGGACCTGGCCCGCCGGGGCCGCGTGCGCCGCGCGAAGCTCTATTACCTGCGCAAGCTCGCGGGCCGGGCGGCCCGGGTCCGCGAGAAGCGCGTGGTACAAATCCCGACGACTCTCGCCGAGCAATAAGCCCGGCGGTCCCCGCCGTGACGCCGTTTCCGTCGGCGCCCTACCGCTACGAAGCCCAGGCCTGGCGGTCGGGCGTCGGGCGCGTGGCCGGCCTCGACGAGGCGGGGCGGGGGCCGCTGGCGGGTCCCGTGGTCGCCGCCGCCGTCATCATCGCGCCGGAGCGGCGCATCCGACGCCTGGCCGATTCGAAGCTGCTCACGCCCGAGCGCCGCGAGGAACTCTTTGACGCCATCCACAAGGGGGCGCTGGCGGTGGGCATCGGCATCGTCGACCACGAAACCATCGACCGCGTGAACATTCTGGAAGCGACCCGCCTGGCCATGCGGGAGGCCCTGCGCCGGCTCCCGATTCCGCCCGAGCTGGTGATCACCGACTTCGTGGCGCTGCCCGACCTGCCCTGTCCCCAGCGCAATCTCGTGGGCGGCGACCTGCGCTGCGCCACCGTCGCCGCGGCCTCGATCGTCGCCAAGGTCACGCGCGATCGGATCATGGTGGCGGCGGACGAGCAGTTCCCCGAGTACGGCTTCGCCCGCCACAAGGGTTATGGGACGGCCGAGCATCTGGCCGCCCTCGACCGCTACGGCCCCTGCCCGCTCCATCGGCGCACCTTCGCCGGCGTCTGGCGTCAGGGCGAGCTGTTCGTGCTGGAGGACGAAGACTAGTGCCGTTCCAACTTGTTGATACTAAATCTGTCCACGAACGACGTACACGGTGCCTTCCTAGGCGCGAATAGTTGGAACGGCACTAGCCACTTCTGGAGCGAGAGCTTCCAGGCCTGATGGTTCGATCACAGGGCCGGCATGCTCGGCTCGTACATCGCCACGGTCTCGGCGTTCTCCGTCGTGAACTTCACCTTCCTGCCCGTCACCATGTGCTGGCTCTGGCCGACGGCGGTCGGCGTCCCGGCCATCGTCATCTGGATCACCTACGACTACTACAAGGCGCGCTTCCGCCGGGCGAAGCTCGCCACTCCCGCGACCTAATTTAGCTTGGCGGCGGGGAATCCGCCGGTAGGCCCTTGTGCAAGCACCTGGGCCCGCCTAGAATCGTAGGTGAGTCCGTTCCCGATAAGGGCAAACCCGTCGTGAGGCGGGGACGCAAAGCCACGGGTCAGGCGACGACCTGACAGCCGAGCTACCGAAGGAAGGGAGCCAGTGACGGAGAGTCCCACCCAGTTCCGTCCCCCTGACGATCATCGTCATGAGCGCGCGCTGACAGCGCGGTCAGGTTCGCCCGGAGGAGAGCGCCCGGCGCCGAAAGTTCTGGTCGTCGACGACGAGCCCGCCACCAGGGCCGTCTTGGCGATGGCCCTCGGCGCTGAGGGGTTCCAGGTGGAGACCGCCGCCGATGGCGAGGAGGCGCTGCGCCTGATCGAGTCGGAGACTCCGGCCGTCGTGATCCTGGATCTGAGAATGCCGGGGCTCGACGGCATGGAGACCCTGAGGCGACTCAAGGCACTGGCGCCTCGGGTGGCCGGGATCATTCTCACCGGTCACGGAGAGGTCTCATCCGCAGTCCAGGCCATGCGGCTCGGCGCCTACGACTACCTCATCAAGCCCGTGGACAACGAACAGGTGGCGATCGTCGTTCGGCGAGCCCTCGAGCGTCACGAGCTCGGAGCCGAGATCGAGGAGCTCAGAAGCCAACTCGTCGAACGCGGTCCCCTGCGGTGGCTCATGGGTCGCAGTCCGCAGATCCTGCAGGTCATCCAGCAGGTCAGGCAGGTCGCCGATTCCACCCTGACCATCCTCATCCAGGGGGAGACCGGTACGGGAAAGGAGCTGGTGGCTCAATCCATCCACCGGCTCAGTCCCCGGCGTGACAAGCCCTTTATCGCCCTCGACTGCGGGGCGATTCCGGAAACACTGATCGAGTCCGAGCTGTTCGGTTACGAGAGGGGCGCGTTCACCGGTGCCGTCCGGCGCAAGGAGGGACACTTTCAGCTTGCCGAGGGCGGAACGCTGTTCCTCGACGAGATCGCCAACCTCCCCCTGACCACACAGTCGAAGCTGCTGCGGGTCCTCCAGGAGCGCGAAGTCCGCCTCCTCGGCAGTACACGCGCCGTCCCGATGGACGTGCGGATCATCGCCGCCTCCAACGTCCCCCTGGACCACGAGGTGCACGAGGGCCGGTTCCGACAGGACTGTTATTATCGGCTGAACGAATTCATCGTCACCGTGCCTCCGCTCAGAGAACGGCGAGACGATATCGTGTACTTGGCGGAGCTCTTCCTCGCCGAGGCCTGCATGGAGCTTCGACGGCCGGTGCGCGGGATATCGGACGAGGCGCTTCAGGTTCTCGTCCGGTATCCCTGGCCGGGCAATGTCCGCGAGCTCCGCAATGTGATCCGCCGGGCCGTGCTGCAGAGCTCGGGTCGGGTCCGGCCCGAGCATCTCGCCCTGGCCGCGGAGACCTCCGAGACGCCTGCGGTCGGAGACGCGGCCCCGTCACCGGTCGGGGGATCGCTGAGGGAGATGGCCGCGACGGCCGCGGCCGAGGCCGAGCGTCACGCGATCGAGCGGGCGCTGCGAGCCGCGCGGGGAAACAAGACCGAGGCCGCCCGGATCCTCAAAACCGATTTCAAGACTCTTCACCTCAAGATGAAGCGTTACGGCATTCACGCCCGGGAGTACCGCGCCTCGTGACGTCCTGACCGTTCGGCCCGCCGATCGTCGCCTCTGGCAGCCCCGCCCGGGAGCGTGCGCCAGAACTCTGGTGCCTACGCCAGAGTCCGCAGACCTGGTAACGCCTCCGGTCGATTTTCGGGCCCGTCCGCTCTCGTCCCGATCTCGCTGTCCCTTCCACCAGTTACGCCGCGGAGTCCCGCACGTCCGCACGCTCGGCGACCGCGTGGACAGATCCGGCACCGAGTTTGCGGAGCAGCATCTTGCCAAGCAAACGACCAGGCCTCGGCGGCCTCATGCGGGTGTCGCGCCTCCGCCAAAACCCACAACGGCCTGGGGAAGGAGACGAGCGATGAAGCTTCGGATGACGCGATACATTCTGAGCCTCACGGCGATCGGGTTGCTGGGAGGCGTGACGACCGGGATCGCCCAGGCGAACAGCGTCAGCGGCGAGGCGTTCGGGGTCTTCGTGAATGCGGCAGGCATCAGGGTGGGGCCGATGCCCCACGTGGTGCTCCCGCGCGACGGCGGCATGGTCAAGGATCAGCTGTTGAGCGTCACCGTGCCAGACCTCGCGGCGTCAGGGACCTTGACGGTGGTCACCACGGGATCGATCGGGCCCAACAAGGCCAGCGCCCAGAGCAGCGCGACGGTGGAGCTGGTGAACCTCCTCAAGGGCGTGGTGACGGCCGAGGCCGTGGTCGCGATGTCGACCAGCACGGCTGACGGGTCCACGGCGACGAGCAGCGCCGAGGGTTCGACCCTCATCGGTCTGAGCATCAACGGAAGCTCGCCGGTTGACGTGACGCCCCCGCGGGACACGAGGATCCCCATTCCTGGCGGCATCGTGATCCTGAACGAGCAGATCGAGAGCGGCGACGGAGTGCACACGAGCGCCCTCACCGTCAACATGATCCACGTGGTGCTCAGCGACCTGACCGGGACAATCACGGCGGAGATCGTCGTCGCCTCGGCCCACAGCGACGTGAACTTCGCCCCAGCCCCCAAGGTGGGCAATGCCTTCATGACCGGAGGCGGGAAGCTCGGGACCGGGCGTGACATCGCCACCTTCGGATTCAACGCCGGCTCGCGGGGTGGCGGGGGGCTCCACGGCCAGCTCCAATACATCGACCACCTCCAGAACCTGAAAGTGCACAGCCTGTCCATCGACTCGTTCGATCTGATCGCCGGGACCACCTGCGCCACGTTTTCCGGCAGCGCGCGGGTGAACAATGTCGACGGCTACGGCTTCACGGTCAACTCAGCGTGCGACAACGGCGAGCCCGGGGTCGGCCGCGACTCCCTCGACATCTCGGTCACGGGACCCGGACGCTCTTACGGGCGCTCGGAAAAGCTGACGGGCGGGAACCTCCAGCTCCATCCAGAGTAGACAGCGGAACCCTCCCGGTGACCGGGCGGCGGGGGCGGCGCAGGCCGCCCCCGCCGCACGTTCAAGGGCCCCGTCGCCAATCGTGCACACTTTCGCCTCCCGGCACGGCGGTGTACACCGGCTCCGTGGATCAGCGGCGATCGGTCGGCCAAGCGGCGGAAGAGGCGGCCGCGCGGTGCCTCGAGCGCGCCGGGCTGACGGTCGTCGCGCGAAACGTGCGACTGCCCGAGGGCGAGATCGATCTCGTCTGCCGCCAGCGCGACCTGGTCGTCTTCGTGGAGGTGAAGTGCCGCCGCGCCGATTGGGGAGAGACGCCGGCCGCGGCCGTCTCCTGGCGCAAGCAGCGACGGCTCGTGCGCCTGGCCCAGCACTACCTGAAATGGAGGCGCCTGGAGACCGCGCGCTGCCGCTTCGACGTCGTCGCCGTCACGCTCGACGCCGAGGGAGGCAGCCAGGTCCGGCACATCCCGGGGGCGTTCGACGCCTCTGGGATCGCTTGACCCGGCCCGCGTCGGGCGCCATGCTCCCCGCGTGAGCCGTGTCTGGCGCTTCCTCCAGGTGGACGTCTTCACCGACCGGCCGCTCGCCGGCAACCAGCTCGCCGTGGTGCTCGACGCCCGCGGGCTGGCCGACGCCGAGATGCAGGCGGTCGCCCGTGAGATGAACCTCGCGGAGACGACGTTCGTGCTACCGGCCACGCGGGCGGAGTGCGTGGCTCGCGTGCGGATCTTCACCCCGGTCCGCGAGTTGCCCTTCGCCGGCCATCCCACCCTGGGCACGGCGTGGGCCCTGGCCCGCGAGGGTCTATTGCCGGCCGGCACGCGCGACTTCAGCCTGGAGGAGGGCATCGGCGCCGTGCCGGTGGCGCTGGAGGGCGATCCGCGTGATCCGAGCTTCGTCTGGATGCGGCACCGCGATGCCACGTTCGGGCCGGTGCTGGCCGACCGCGCCGCCGTGGCCGCCGCGCTAGGGCTGACGGAGGCCGACCTGCTGCCGGGGGCGCCGATCCAGGCCGGCTCCACGGGCAACGCCTTCCTCTACGTGCCGCTGCGGGATCGGCACGCGGTGGATCGCGCGGTCGGCGACGCGTCCGCCCTGGCCGCCTGTCTGGGGGAGGCGTTGGGCGTGTTCGTCCTGGCGCCGGACCCCGACCCCGCGGTCGGCCGCGTCTACTCGCGGATGTTCGCGCCGCACCAGGGCGTGCCGGAAGACCCGGCCACCGGATCGGCCAGCGGCGCCCTCGGCGCCTACCTCGTGCAGCAGGGGCTGGTGAAGGCCGCCGGGGAAACCCGCATCGTCAGCGAGCAGGGCACGAAGATGAAGCGGCAGAGCTTCGTGCACATCCGGCTGCGCGTGAGCGATGGGGGCGTCGGCGACATCCGCATCGGTGGGGGCGTGGTGCCCGTGCTGGAGGGGCTTCTGCATCTGCCGTGAGGTACAATTCGCTGCCGTGCCCCTTCGCTGGGACGTTTATCGGAACTCGCTGACGTCGATCGCCCAGGCCGTCGGCCGCACGCCGCTCGTGAAGCTCGGCCGGGTGACGGGCGACGTCGGCCCCGCCATCTACGTGAAGCTCGAGTGGTACGGCCCCACCGGCAGCCTCAAGGACCGGATCTATCTGCACATGTTCGAGCGCGCGGAGGGGCGCGGCGAGCTCCGACCGGGGATACGCGTCCTGGAGTGCTCGACGGGCAACGCCGGAATCGCCTGCGCCTTCGTGGCCGCCGTCAAGGGCTACGCCTGCACGATCGTCATGCCCGCGGGCATGAGCGACGAGCGCAAGAAGATCATGCGGGCCTACGGCGCCGATCTCGTCTTCACGCCAGGCGGCGAGAGCGACGTCGATCTCTCGCTGCGGCGCCTGGAGGAGATCCGCGCCGGCGATGCCGCGGGCTACTGGGTCCCCGGCCAGTTCTCCAACGCCGACAACGTCGAAGCCCACTATCGGACGACGGGGCCCGAGATCTGGGAGCAGTGCGGCGGCATCCTGGGCGCCTTCATCGCGGCCCAGGGCAGCGGCGGCACCCTCACCGGCGTCGGCCGCTACCTCCGCGAGCGCGACGACCGCATCCGGCTCTACGCCGTCGAGCCCGACGAGTGCGCGCTGCTGGCGCGCCGCACCTGGGGCCCGCACGGGATCGAGGGCATCGGCGACGGCTTCATCCCCGAGAACCTCGACGTCTCGCTGCTCGCCGGCGTGATCACGACGACCACGGCGGAGAGCCTGGCCATGGCCCGGCGCCTGGCGGCCGCCGAGGGGATCTTCTGCGGCATCTCCACCGGCTGCAACATCGCCGCGGCGCTCAAGCTGGCGCGGCGGCACCCCGAGCTGCCGGCGATCGTCACCATGGCCAACGACACCGGGCAGCGCTACTTCACCACGCCGCTCTGCGGCGAGGACAAGCGCGTGGAGATCCCCCAGCGCGAACATCCCATGGATGCGCGGACGCAGCGGGAGCTCGATCGCTACCAGTCCAAGTGGGAGATCCTGACCTGACGCCCGCGGCCTACGACTTCGTGGCCGCCCGCCGCCGCCTGGAGGCCAAGGCCAAATCGGCGGCGGAGAAGCTGACCAGCATCGAGGACGCCGCCGCCCGCGTCCGCGACGGGAACGTGATCGCCGTCGGGGGCTGCCTCTTCTCCCGGACGCCGATGGGTTTGGTGCGCGAGGTCCTTCGCCAGCGCCGGCGCGGTCTGACGTTGGCCCGCAACCTCATGTGCACCGAGGGCGAGTTCATGATGGTGGCCGGCGCCGTCGAGCGCGTGATCACGGCCTGGATGTCGATCGGACTGCCCTGGGGCGTGTCGAAGATCATGCGCGAGTACGTCGAGGGCGGGAAGGTCGCGTTCGAGGAGTGGAGCCACCTCGCCCTCGGCCTGCGGTTCCGGGCCGCGGCCATGGGGGTGCCGTTCCTGCCCGCGCTCACGATGCTCGGCTCCGACCTGGTGCCGGTGGGCGGGATGAAGACGATCGAGGACCCGTACACCGGAACGCGGCTGGCCGCCGTGCCCGCGCTCTTCCCCGACGTGGCGCTGCTGCACGTGCACCGCGCCGACCGCCTCGGCAACTGTCAGATCGACGGCTACCCGCACATGGACGTCGACATCGCCCAAGGGGCGACCACGGTGCTGGTGACCACCGAGGAGATCATCACCGAGGAGGAGACGCGCCGCCGTCCCGACCGCACCGTCATCCCCGGGTTCGTGGTGGACGCCCTCGTGCACGTGCCCTTCGGCTCCTACCCGCACGAGTGCTACGGGCTCTACGAGGCGGACTTCGACCACTTCGAGGAGTACTGCGGTGCGATCAACGCAAGGGGCGCGACGGCGGTCGCCGACTACCTGGGCCGCTACGTGTACGCGCCCCCCACCTACGCCGACTACCTCGATCTCTTCGGCGGCGAGCGCCTGGCCCGCCAGCAACGCCAGGCGAAGGAACTCGTCGAGGAGCCATGAGCGCAGCGGTCACGGCCGCCGAACTGCTGGCAGTCATGGGCGCCCGACAGCTGACGGACGACACGACCGTCTTCGCAGGCGTCGGCGTTCCCCTGCTGGCCGCCGCGCTGGCCCAGCAGCGCCAGGCGCCTCGTCTCACCATCGTCGTCGAGGGCGGGATCATCGGTCCCCAGATCAAGCCCGGTCGGTTGCCGATCTCCACCAACGAGATGCGCGCCGGCCACCGCGCCCTCATGCTGACCGGGATCACCGACATCTTCCTCTTGGCCCAGCGCGGCTTCCTCGACTACGGCTTCGTGGGCGGGGCCCAGATCGACGAGCACGGCAACATCAACACGACCGCCCTCGGCAGCGACTACTGGCGCCCCCAAGTCAGGCTCCCGGGCACGGGCGGGGCGAACGACATCGTCTCGCTCTGCCGCGAGGTGATCATCCTCACGGCCCACGAGAAACGCCGCTTCGTCAAGCGCGTCGACTTCATCACCAGCCCCGGCTGGATCGACGGCGACGACAGCCGCCGCCGGGCGGGGCTGCTGTTCGGCGGCGTCTCGCGCGTGGTGACCACACTCGGGATCTTCGGCTTCGACCCCCAGAGCCGCCGGATGCGCATCGAGGCGCTTCACCCGGGGGTCGCGCTTGGCACCGTCCGCGAGAACACCGGCTTCGAGCTCCTGGAGGCCGACAAGATCGCCGTGACCGAGCCGCCGGCCGCCGGCGAGCTTCAGATCCTGCGCGCGCTCGACCCCGAGCGGCGCTTCATCGGCTAGCGATGGCGAACTCACCGGCGCGAACCATGAGAAACGCGACGGGATGCGCGTTTCGAGCGCCGGCTTTGCCGGCGCAATCCGTTCTGGGGGAGGCCTCGGAGGGGGCCGCCGAGGCCCCCTCCGACCTATGAACTGGGGACTCGCGATCAAGAACTTCGTCGGGCCGACGGAGACGCCCGACATCGACGCGATCTACGCCTATGCCGAGCGCGCAGAGGCGCTGGGCTTCGAGTCGCTCTGGGCGTGGGATCACGTGATCCTCGGGGTCGAGCCGGCGTTCCCCATCCTCGACGCGGTCGGCACGCTCACCGCCATCGCCGCCCGCACGAAGCGGATCCGGCTGGGCACGGGCATCCTCGTGCTTCCCCTCCGCAACCCGACCGTCGCCGCCAAGGCCCTGGGAACGCTCGACGTCGTCTCCAAGGGCCGCCTCATCCTCGGCGTGGCCGCCGGCTGGTATGCGCGCGAGTTCGACGCCGTCGGCGTGCCCTTCAAACAGCGGGGTCGGCTCTTCGAGCGCAACCTCGAGATCCTCACCCGGCTCTGGACCGAGGACCGGGTGACGCTCAAGGTGGACGATCTCAATCTTCGCGAGGCGGTGATGCGCCCGCGACCCGTGCAGCGGCCGCGGCCGCCGATCCTCATCGGCGGCTACGTGGACGCCGTCCTCCGCCGCGTCGCCACCAGGGGCGACGGCTGGCTCACGTACTTCTATACGCCGGAGAGCTACCGCCGCTCGTGGGAGAAGATCGAAGGGTTCGCGCGGGAGGCCGGACGCGACCCCCAGACGCTGACCGGGACCAACCAGCTGGCCATCTACGTCGGCCGGTCGCGCGCCGAGACCGAGGCGCCGATGCGGCAGTGGCTCCAGACCGAGTGGGACGTGGCCGCGTGGAGCGAGTCAACGATCGAGCACGCCATCCGGGGCAGTGTAGATGAGTGCATCCAGCAGCTACGCGCCCACGTGGAGTCCGGCGTGCACCGCATCATCCTGATCCCCTATCGCTACCAGCCCGCGCAGGTCGAGCTGATCGCCCGGGAAATCGTTCCGCGGGTCGACCGTCCGAGCGTCGGGCGCGGAGGCGCCCCGACGGTGAATACGAAGAATTGAGCGACCGCCGGGAGACCTTCGAGCGCGTGCTCAGGCCCGAGCCGGGACGGACGGCGCTGCTGGTCGTGGACATGCAGCGCGGCTTCCTCGATCCCGGCGAGGCGCTGGAGGTGCCGCCGGCCCGCCAGATCGTGCCGCGCATCCGGGCGCTGATCGAGCTCTTCCGAGCCAAGGGGCTGCCGGTGGTTTTCTCGGAGTTCGTCTACTCCGCCCGGCTGCCGCTGCTCGTCGGCGAGCTCCACCCCGAGCACAGGCTCGCCCCGCCCGGCGCGCCGACGGGCTTCGGTCGTCCGTCGTCGAACTGTCTGGAAGGCCACCCGAGCGTCGAGACCATCGCCGAGCTGGCGCCGCGGCCGGACGAGCTGGTCGTCAGCAAACGCTGGTACGACGCCTTCGCCGGCACCCCGCTCGACGGCGCCCTGCGAGCGCGCGGAGTCACTTCTCTGGTCGTCACCGGCACGCTGACCGACATCTGCGTGCTGGCCACGGTGGTGGGCGCGTTCAACCGCGAGTACCGCATCACGGTGGTGGAGGACGGGGTGGCCACGCTCTGGCCCGAGATCCAGCGCGCCGCCCTGGACATCATTGGCCGGGCCTACGGGCGTGTCGTATCCTCTAAGGAAGTCATCGATCACGTCTCGACGTGGTGAGGAGTCCGCGATGCATCAGCCGCTGACCTTCTCGGGAATCATGCCGGCCAACATCTTGCCCTTCCGGGCCGACCTGTCCATCGACGAGCCCGCCTACCGCACGCACTTGGGCTGGCTGGCCGCCACCCGCGGGGTCACCGGCATCGTGGCCAACGGCCACGCCGCCGAGGTCTCGTCGCTCTCCCGCGAGGAGCGCAGGCGCGCGCTGGCCATCGCGCTCGACCAGGTCGGGCCGAAGTGTCCGGTGGTGGCCGGCGTCTACGCCGACGGCACCCAGGAAGCCGTGGAGCTGGCGCGCGACGCCCAGGCCGAGGGGGCCGCCGGCGTGCTGGTGTTCCCACCGACGCTCTTCATGTGGGGCGCGCAGCTCAAGCCCGACATGGCGATCCGCCACTTCTCCGAGATCGCGGCGAAGGTCGATCTACCCATCATCGTCTTCGAGTATCCGCCGGCCTCGGGCATCGGCTACTCCCCGGAGACGCTGGCGCGCCTGGCCGAGATCCCGGGAGTGGCGGCCGTGAAGGACTGGTCGAACGACATCGTGGCGTTCGAGCTCAACCTGCGTGCCCTGCGCCGGACCGGACGTCCGGTGGCGATGCTGTCGTCGTTCACCATGTCGCTCATGGCGTCGTTTCTCCTCGGCGCCGACGGCGCGATCTCGGGGATGGGCAGCGTTGTCGCCGACCTCCAGGCCGAGCTGTTCGAAGCATGCCAGAAGGGCGACCTCGACGGCGCCCGGCGTCTCAACGACCGGCTGGAGCCGCTGGTCGGGGTCTTCTACGCGCCGCCCTTCGTGGACATGCACAACCGCATGAAGGAGGCGCTCGTCCTGCTCGGGCGGATTCCCGCTGCCCGCGTCCGCCCGCCACTGACGCCGGTTTCCGCGGCGGAGCGCGAAGCGATCAAGAGGGCGCTGGCTGCCGCCGGGCTCCCACGTTATCGAAGCTAGCCCTTTCGGCCAGCGAACTGCTTGCGCGGTCAGACCCATTAGTGTAGATAGGAGCAACCTTCCCCGGCGCCCTGCAAAGGGACCCCTGAGGAACGTTCGAGAGAGTGGGAACTTCGGACAAAGGAGGTCGGACATGCAGAGGGTAGGTAAACCGAGAATACGGCCCTGGCTGAGCCTGCTCACCATCGGGATCCTGATCTTGGCGGCCTCGCTCCCGGCCACCGGGGCGCCGCCGGCGGGGGCCCCCGCCGAGCTGAAGGTGGGCTTCGTCGATTTCTTCTCCGGCGCGGCGGCCACCTTCGGCATTTCGGGAAAGAACACGGCGGAGTGGCTCGTCGACAAGTGGAACAAGGAAGGGGGAATCCGGGGGGTCAAGGTCAAGCTGGTGATGGTGGACGAGGCCGGCGGTCCCGACAAGCAGGTCACTGAGTTCCGGCGCCTGGTCCTGGACGAAAAAGTGGAAGCCGTCGTCGGCTACACCTCCAGCGCCAACTGCCTGGCCGTGGCCCCCGTGGCGGAGGAGCTGAAGGTTCTCACCGTCATCCATATCTGCGGGACCCACCGCCTCACCGAGGACCGGCAGATCAAGTACGTCTTCCGAACCTCCAACAGCCAGGCGGCCGACAGCGTGATGGCGGCCCGCTACGTGCTGGCCATGAAGCCCAATGTGAAGACGATCGCCGGGGCCAACGAGGACTACGCCTGGGGGCGGGATTCCTGGGAAGCCTTCAGGATCGCGATCCAGCGGCTCAAGCCGGACGTCAAAGTGGTGGCGGAACTGTGGACGAAGATCCAGGCCGGCGAGTACTCGGCGGAGATCTCCAAGCTCCTGGCGGCCAAGCCCGATGTGATCCATTCGAGCTTCTGGGGCGGCGGCCTGATCACCTTCGTCAAGCAGGGAGCGCCGCGGGGGTTGCTCAAGGACAGCCTGGTGTTCTTCAGCACGGGCGAGCAGGCGCTCCAGGACCTCAAGAAGGACATGCCGGACGGGGTGATCGTGGCTCCCCGCGCCACGTCGGGCTACTTCCTCCACCCGGACCCCGACAGGAACCCCCTGCAGAAGGAGTTCGTCCAGGGCTTGAAGGCCCGCTTCGACCGCTACCCCGACTACCCGGCCCACCGCACCTACCAGGCGCTGGCGGGCCTGAAGGCGGCCTTCGAGAAGGCCATTGACCAGGGAGGCGGACGCTGGCCGAAGAACGAGGATGTCATCAAGGCCTTCGAGGGCCTGACCTGGCAGACGCCGTACGGACTCATCACCATGCGGCCCGATCACCAGGTGGTCCATGACGGGGCCGTCGGCCTGACCAAGTTCAACGCGAAGTACGGCTTCCCCACGCTGGAGCGGCTCGTCGCAGTGCGGGCGGCGGAGATCATGCCCCCGGTCGGGATGAAGACGCTGGACTGGGTGGCGGCGCTGAAGAAATAGGGCGAGCCACCAGCGCGACCACATCGGGCGCGGGGAGTTAGGGGCGGTCCCCCCAACTTTCCGCGCTCCACAGTCGGGTCTTTGCCGCTGGCCGGCCGCCGGGCTGGCCGAGCCAGGGTGCTGGAGCCCCCAGGAATGAGAACACTCACCATCATTCTCCTCGATGGCGCAGTGTTCGCGGCCGTCCTCTTCCTGATCTCCGTGGGCCTCACGCTGGTGTTCGGGGTCCTGCGCATTCTGAACGTCTCTCACGGGGGCATTTACGCTTTCGGAGCATACCTGGCGACCTTCCTGGCGCTGAGGCTCCTGGAGATCGGCGGCAGCCCGTACCTGACGTATCTGATGCTGCTGGTGGGGCCGGTGATCGTCGGCCTGATCGCCGGGCCCCTGATCGAGCGCGTGTTCCTGCAGCGAGTCTACGGACGAGCCGAGGCGATTCAGCTCCTGCTGACCTTTTCCATCTTCCTGATCCTGGACGATCTGATGAAGCTCATCTGGGGGACCAAGCCGCTGTTCGTTAGCGAGCCGTACAAGCTCCTCGGGGAATTCTCCATCGCAGGGATTCGCTATTCCTGGTACCAGGTGCTGCTGATCCTCGTGTCGATCGTCTTCGGGGGGGCATTGGTCTGGGCCGTGCGCGGCACCCGCTTTGGGAAGATCGTGGTCTCGGTGATCAACGACCGGGAGATCAGCCAGGCGATCGGCATCAACGTGAACCGCATCTTCATGGTGTCCTTCACCCTGGGCGCCTTCTGTGCGGCGCTCGGCGGCGCTCTCGTCGCTCCCACGATCGCGGTGGTCCCCGGGTTCGCCGTGGACGCCACGGTGCTGGCATTCGCCGTGATCGCCATCGGGGGCATGGGAAGCCTCGAAGGGGCGGCCCTCGGAGCACTGATCGTGGGGCTGCTCCGGGCCCTGGCCGTCCATCTGCTCCCCGAGGCAGACCTCGTAGTGATCTACCTGGCGATGATCCTGGTCCTGGTGGCCCGGCCCCAGGGGCTCTTCGGGCAGGTGGAGCTCCGGAGGATCTGATCGATGGAAGCCAAGCGGCTCCCCCTGGCGCCCCTGGTGGGCGCAGCCCTGCTCGTGGCGGTGCCCATCGTGTTACCGGACTGGATGAAGTTCATTGTCACGCTCGCCATGGCCAAATTCATGGCGGTCTTGTCCGTGGCACTCTTTTTGAGAGCCAACCAGGTGACCTTCGGCCACGCCATGTTCTATGCCGTGGGCGCCTATACCGTCGGCTTCGGGGCCAAGTGGTTTGGCGTGCGGGACGCCGTGCTCTTGGTCCCGCTGGGTGCGCTCTTTGGCGCGGCGGTGGCGGCCCTGGTCGGTCTCGTGATGGCAAGATACCGGGAAGTCTTCTTCGCCATGCTCAATCTGGCCTTCTCGATGATGCTCTACGGGGCCTTCCTCAAGCTCTACTGGGTAACTGGCGGCACCGACGGCTTGAGTGCAGGCATCCCCAAGTTCCTCGGGTACGCCCCGTCGAGGGAGTACCTGAGGGATTTTCTCTATTACACTGCGCTCGGTGTCACGGGGGTCGTCATCTATGCGGTCTACCGGTTCCTGGCCTCGCCACTCGGCTTCTACCTGAAGGCCATGGCGGACAACGAGATCCGGATCGAGTACTCGGGCGAGTCCGTGCGACACGTCATGTACGTCACCTACGTTCTCTCGGGTGCGCTCGGCGGGGTCGGGGGCGTTCTGGCGGCGTTTACCGTGGGGCACATCGTGCCGGAGTATTCCTTCTGGATCCAATCGGGTGAGTTCGTCTTCGTCGCCCTGCTGGGTGGCTACGGCAGCGCGGTGGGACCTCTCGTGGGATCCATCGCCTTCGAGTTCATCCGGACCTACGCCTCGAAGTACTTCCCGAACGAATGGCAGATGGTGCTAGGGATCATCATGCTCGCCATCATCCTCTTCCGCCCCGGTGGGTTGTGGACGATCTACGAGGGGATAGCGGCCCGCTTCGGGCGCCGGGAGCGCGAGGTCGAGCGTGCCTGAAGAGCGGATCCTGCACACCATCGACCTTTGCAAGTCCTTCGGGATGGTCAGGGCGGCCGACGCGATCACGGTGGAGATCCGGGCCGGAGAATTGGTCGGCATTGTCGGGGCGAACGGCTCCGGAAAGACCACTTTTCTGAACATCATCACCGGTTACCTGAAGCCCGATCGCGGGCGCGTGCTCTTCATGGGGGAGGACCGTACCGGCCTCCCACCCCGGGTCATCACGAAGCTCGGGATCGCCCGCTCGTTCCAGATCCCTCAGCTTTACACGGACCTCAGTGTCCTTGAGAGTCTCCTCCTCTCCCTGGCGGCCGAGGCCGGGAAAGGGACTGCGTTCTGGCAGCCGCTGTACCGGCGCCGGTGGATAGACCCGGGTCTTGAACTCCTCGACCGGTTCGGCCTGAAAGCCTACGCGCACCGGCCGGTGAGCGAGCTCCCCGAGGGCGGCCGGAAGCTTTTGGACATCGCCCTCTCCTTCGCCCTGAAGCCGAAGCTCCTCCTGATGGACGAGCCCACGAGCAGCGTCAGCATCGAAGACAAGTTCCAGGTCATGGATACCCTCATGAAGGTCGTAGGGGAGACCCGCCTCACGACCGTCTTCGTGGAACACGACATGGAGGTGGTCCAGCGGTACAGCCGCCGGGTCATCGCCTTCGACAATGGTCGTGTGATTGCGGACGGCGAGCCCGCGAGCGTCCTCGCGGACCCCGACGTCAGGAAGGCCGTCCTCGGTCGAGCGTAGCCATGCTCAAGCTCGAGGGCGTCCAAGTCAGACTCAGAGGATTCGTCATCCTTAGGGGGATCACGCTGGAGGTCCCCGCGGGAGGCCTGATCGGTCTCGTCGGGCGCAACGGGGCCGGCAAGACCACGACCCTCAAGAGCATTTCGGGAATCCTGCCCGTTGCTGCGGGGACGATCTCGTTCGACGGAACCGAACTCCTGCGGGTCCCCGGTCATCAGCGAGCTCGCCTGGGCATCGGCTACATGCCCGAGGATCGGCGGCTGATCGGCACGCTGACCGTGGAGGACAACATCTCGCTGCCGGCCTGGGCGAGTCGGCTGGAGGGCGCTGAGAAACGGCTGGCCTACATTTACCGGCTGATGCCCGACGTGAAGGCGCTGGCCGGACGCCGGGCATCGCAGCTGAGCGGTGGACAGCAGAAGACGGTCGCCCTGGCCAGGGCGCTCATGAGCGGCACGAAGCTGCTGCTGCTGGACGAGCCGTTCGAAGGGCTGTCCCCGGCACTGGGGGAGAAACTCGCCACAACGATCACGGAGCTCCAGCAGGACGGCCTTTCGGTGCTGATGGCCGAGTCCGATCAGAGGCGGATCGGCTTCGCCCAAACTATCTACAGTATCGAGCGCGGGGAGATTGTCTAACGCCCCGGAACATAACCCCGATCCGAAATAAGCTCGCAGGTGAAAGCGGCACATGGCCGCGAACATGGGCGGTGTTCAGGAGATGGTTCGACCGCAGCCAGCGTCTCTATAGGAGGACGTGGGTGCGCACGTACCCACGCTGGCCACGGCCGCCACCGACGCCGCGTTTCCGCACATTCCTCGCCAAAAGAATTTCGGATCGGGGCTAAGAGGTTACTCGCGAGAGGCCGGGGCATGGGCCGGCGCAAGTGGTTAGCGAAGGTGAAGTCGGGCGGCGCTTCACGGGCGGGGCCGCGGGCGGTGGCGGGGAGGCGGCGCGCGACGAGGCCGAGCCCCGCGGCGGGGCCAGAGCGACGAGGCGCTCGAGCTTGCGGTCGATCGCCTGGGCCAAGACGAAGGGATCGAGTC
>DASYUQ010000191.1 GCA_036001065.1 Candidatus Methylomirabilota bacterium | reverse complement strand
CGCGGCGTCACTCCGTCAGGCTTTCGCCCATTGCGGAAAATTCCCCACTGCTGCCTCCCGTAGGAGTCGGGACCGTGTCTCAGTTCCCGTGTGGCTGGTCGTCCTCTCAGACCAGCTACCCGTCATAGCCTTGGTGAGCCGTTACCTCACCAACTAGCTGATAGGCCGCGAGCCCCTCCAAGAGCGGCAGCTTGCGCCGCCTTTCCTCCCCAGATCTCGTGACCCGGGGAACGTATCCGGTATTAGCCTCCCTTTCGGAAGGGTATCCCGGTCTCGAGGACAGGTTACCCACGTGTTACTCACCCGTACGCCACTAGGACCGCGATATGATTGCTCACACCGCGATCCTCGTTCGACTTGCATGTGTTAAGTACGCCGCCAGCGTTCGCTCTGAGCCAGGATCAAACTCGCCATAAAAAGCGATGAACCTGGTCCCCGAAGCCCGAACGTTTCACTGCGATGCAGTTACTCGGCCGGGCGCAAGGTTCCTCAGAAACGGATGGTGCTCACACCTCTTCGGTGAGCCGATAGCATATGCGACTTTCAAAGAGCGCTACGGTCAGCTTGGAAGGTGACCGGAACTGCTAAATCATTGCTCGCCTCTGCCGCGAGCAAAAACCGACTATACGCATGACGGGTTCCCATGTCAAGATCCTTCGTGGCCCTCCGGGGCCCGTCGCCCACAGGCCATCGTCCCCGGCATCAACGGTCCCGGCCGGGCTGGGCGAGAGTCACCGCGTGGTAGGTCTTTTTCCCCTTCCGAAAGATCAGGTACTTCCCGTGCAACGCCCTGTCGCGGCTAACTCGAGCGTCCGCGCTCCTGACCTTTTCCCCGTTCATCTGGATGGCGCCGGCTGCGATCAACTCGCGGGCCCGCTTCTTTGATTCGGCCAGCCCGGCCTGTGTAAGCACGTCGGTAAGAGGGACGGGGTCAGCCCCGAGCGTCAGTTCCATCCGCGGCATGGCGCTACAGGCTTGAGCGGCCTCCTCTCTCGTCAAAGACTTGACGTCGCCTGTGAACAGGGCATCCGTAATCCGCTCCGCCTCCTCTATGGCCGCCGCCCCGTGGACGAGCCCCGTGACCTCGCGGGCCAGCACGCGCTGAGCCTCGCGCTTCTCGGGCGCGCGCCGCACGGTCGCCTCGAGATCCGCAATGTCGTCAGGCGTAAGAAACGTGAAGTACTTGAGGTACGACACCACGTCGGCGTCGGCAGTGTTGACCCAGAACTGGTACATCTCGTACGGTGAGGTCTTCGCCGGGTCGAGCCACACGGTGCCCGTCTCGGTCTTGCCGAACTTCCTCCCGTCCGCCTTGGTCACCAACGGCAGCGTGAGCCCGAAGGCCGGCACCGCCAGCAGCCGGCGGATCAGGTCCATCCCCGCCGTGATGTTGCCCCACTGGTCGCTCCCGCCGATCTGGATGGTGCACTCGTAGTCGCGGCAGAGGACGAGGAAGTCGTAGGCCTGGAGGATCTGGTAGCTGAACTCGGTGTACGAGAGGCCGGCGTCCGAGCGTCCCAGCCTAGACTTGACGGACTCCTTGGCGATCATCGCACCGACCGAGAACTCCTTGCCCACGTCCCGGAGGAACGGGATGACGTTGAGCTCGGAGAGCCACGTGTAGTTGTCGAGGAGCTTGGCCGCCCGGGGTCCCTCGAAATCGACGAAGCGGGCCACCTGGCGCTTGAGCTGTTCCGCCCAGGCCGCTACCTGTTCCTCGGGATTGAGCGCGCGTTCCCCGGCCTTGCCGCTCGGATCGCCGATAAGCCCCGTGCCGCCACCGATCAGCACGATGGGGCGGTGGCCGTGGAGCTGGACGCGGCGGAGGCCGAGCAGGGGCAGCAGGCTGCCCACGTGCAGGCTCTCCGCGGTCGGGTCGAAGCCGCAGTAGACCGTGCGCGAGCCCTGCGACAGATGGGCATCTAGCTCGTCGGGATTGGTCATGTCGGCGACGAGTCCGCGGACCTGGAGATCGCGGAGCAACGGTGTTCGCATGGGCGCGGAAGCATCGGGCATTATCTCACCGCCGGCTGGAGGGGGGAACAACCCGCTTCGTCTTCATCGTGCTTGGCCCAGGTCGAGCGCCGGACCGGTATAATTGAGGGCGCATGTGGCGGTGGTGGCCCCAAGCGAAGATGCAGGACGGCGAGGGCGAGCCCCCCAGCCCGCCGGAGGCAAGGCAGTGGCTCCGGCGGGTGCTCATCGGCGTCGGCGTCGCGACCCTGCTGCTGGCCTCGTCGGTCGGCGTAATCGCGCTCTGGGTCTTCATGATCCTCCCCCGCTCGCTGCCTCCGGTCAGCGCCCTGGAGACCTTCCAACCGGTGCTGGGCTCCAGGATCTACGACGACAACGATGAGCTGATCACCGAGCTCCACGCCGAGCGCCGCATCTTCGTCCCCCTGGCCCAGATTCCGCTGGTCCTCCGCGACGCCATCCTCGCCACCGAGGACCGCCGCTTCTATTCGCACTGGGGTATCGATCCCATCGGCATTGCGCGGGCGATCGTCCAGAACTACCGGCGCGGGCGCATCGTCGAGGGCGGCAGCACGATCACCCAGCAGCTCACCAAGGTTCTCTTCCTCACCCCCGACAAGAGCCTGGAGCGCAAGCTCAAGGAGGCGGTACTCGCCCTCGAGCTGGAGCGCCGGTACGCCAAGGACCGAATCTTGGAGATGTACCTGAACCAGGTGTACTTCGGGCACGGGGCCTACGGGGTGGAGGCCGCCGCCCGGACCTACTTCGGCAAGTCGGTCTCCGAGCTGAACATCCGCGAGGCCGCGCTCCTGGCCGGACTGCCCCGTGCGCCCTCGAATTACTCGCCGTTCGAGCACCCGGAGGCGGCCAAGCTCAGGCGCGAGCTCGTCCTGCGCCGGCTGGTGGAGTACGGCACGCTCAAGGAGGCGGAGGCCAAGCGCCTGGCCCGGACGGACCTGGGCCTGGTGCCGCCCGAGCGCCGACGGACCACGGGCCAGTATTTCCTCGAGTACGTCCAGCAGACGCTGGAGGCGAAGTACGGCGTGGACATGGTGTTCAAGGGCGGGCTCAACGTCTACACGACGTTGAACCCGTTCATGCAGCTCGCGGCCGAGCAAGCGCTGCGCGACGGCCTCAAGTCGCTGGAGGTGCGCAGCGCCAAGGGGCGACCCGGCGACCATCCCGAAGGCGCGGTCGTCACCATCGAGCCCCAGACCGGGTACGTCAAGGCGATGGTGGGTGGCTCCGACTTCTTCCGGACCGAGTTCAACCGGGCGGTCCAGGCCCGACGCCAGCCGGGCTCGGCCTTCAAGCCCTTCATCTACATTGCCGCGGTCGAGTCAGGGTTCACGCCCGCCACCCGGATCGACGATGCGCCGGTCACCTATCCGGTCGGTCGCAACGGCGAGCCCTGGAAGCCGGAGAACTACGACCGCAAGTTCCGCGGGCCGACCACGCTCCAGCAGGCCGTGGAGGAATCGGTCAACGTCGTCACCATCAAGCTGCAGGAGCGTGTCGGCGTCGCCCGCACCATTCAGGTCGCCCGACGCCTGGGCATCACGAGCCCCCTCACCATCGACCTCACGCTGGCGCTGGGGACCTCGGACCTCACGCTGCTCGAGCTGACCTCGTCGTACAGCGCCCTGGCCAACCAGGGCACGTGGATGCCGCCCACCGTCGTCCGCTACGTGACCGATGCGCAAGGCAAGCTGCTCGAGGAGGCCGTGCCCGAGGGTAAACAGGCGGTGGCGCCCGAGACGGCCTACGTGATCACGCATATGCTCAAGGGCGTGGTCGATCGCGGAACGGGGCAGGGGGCGAAGGTGCTGGGGCGGCCGATCGCCGCGAAGACCGGGACGACGAACGACTACTCGAACGCCTGGTTCATCGGCTTCACGCCGCGGCTGGCGACGGGCGTCTGGGTGGGCTACGACCGCCCGCGGAGCCTCGGGCCCGACGAGACCGGATCCCGCGTCGCCGTCCCCATCTGGACCACCTACATGCGGAAGATCCTGGGCGACGCCCCCAAGGAAGACTTCCCGGTGCCCGAGCGCGTCGTGCTGGCCCCCGTCGATCTGGATCCCTCGGACGAGTGCGTGCACGTCGTGATGATGGCGTTCGTCCGCGGGACCGAGCCCACGGTGGCCTGCGGCCCGCGGCGCCCCGGGGAGCCGCCGGACCTTGGCCCCCTGCCGGCGCCGGAGCCGGTCCCGATGCCGGTGCCAGCGCCGCTACCGACGTCGCCTGCGCCCGCCGGCTCCCCCGGCCCCAACGCGCTCGGCGAACCGAATCCGCAGCGGCCGGCCGCGATCTTCCGGCAGTCGCCGTAACCGCCGAGACGTCTCAGCTCTTGGCGCGCGGGTAGGCGCGCGCCGCCTCGTCCCAGGCCGTTTCGCCCAGCAGCCGATCGAACACCTGGGGTAGATCGCCGATGGGAACGCGGATCTGCTCCATCGAGTCCCGCTCCCGGATCGTGACGCAGCGGTCGCCGGCCTCGCCCTTGTCGGAGTCGCCCACCGTCTGGACGTCGACCGTCACGCAGTACGGCGTGCCGACCTCGTCCTGGCGCCGGTACAGGCGGCCGATGGCCGCGGTGTCGTCGTAGACGGTGACCCAGCGCCGGGCGAGCCGATCGCGGAGGTCCCGGGCTGTGGCGACGATGTCGGTGCGCTTCTTGAGGAGGGGCAGCACCGCGACCTTGGTGGGCGCCAGCGCCCGGTGCAGGCGGAGCACCACCCGCTTCTCGCCCCGAACCTCTTCCTCCTGATAGGCATCGACGAGGAAGGCCAGCAGGCTCCGGTCCGCTCCCGCCGAGGGCTCGATGACGTAGGGCACGACGTGAGTACGGCGCTCCTCGTCGTAGTAGGTCAGGGATTTGCCGCTGAACTGCGCGTGCTGCCGGAGATCGAAGTCCGTGCGGTTGGCGATGCCTTCCAGCTCGCTCCATCCCATCGGGAATCGATACTCGATGTCGGCGGTCCGCTTCGCGTAGTGGGCCAGCTCGGACTTGTCGTGCTCCCGCAGCCGGAGATTGTCCGGCCGGATCCCGTATCGCCGGTACCAGGCCAGCCGCTCCTCGATCCAGCGGTCGTGCCACACCTCGTCGGCCGGGCGCCCCTCGATGGTCTCCGCCGGATTGACGAAGTACTCGATCTCCATCTGCTCGAACTCGCGCGTCCGGAAGATGAAATTCCCCGGCGTGATCTCGTTGCGAAACGCCTTGCCGATCTGGGCGACCCCGAAGGGGAGCTTGAGCCGCATCGATTGTAAGACATTGTCGAAGTTGACGAAGATGCCCTGCGCGGTCTCGGGTCGGAGATAGGTGACGGCCGCCTCGTCCTCGACCGGCCCCATGAACGTCTTGAACATGAGGTTGAACTGGCGGGGCGCCGTCAGCTCTCCCTTGCCGCACTCGGGGCACAGCGTCCGGCGCGCGCCGCAGTGGCGGCAAGGCTCGCCCCCCGGCACCTCGAACTTGTTGCCCTTCGTCGCCGGGCAGTAATGGATCCAGGGCTGCTCGTCGAGCTTGTCCGCGCGGAAGCGTCGCTGGCAGGCCTTGCAGTCCACCATCGGGTCGGTGAAGTGATCCAGGTGCCCGCTGGCCCGCCACACCGTCGCGTGCATGAGGATCGAGGCGTCGAGCCCCACCATGTCGGGGCGGAGCTGCACGTTGTCGCGCCACCAGGCGCGCTTGATGTTGTTCTTGAGCTCCACGCCGAGTGGGCCGTAATCCCAGCAGGAGCCGGTGCCGCCGTAGATCTCGCTCGACTGGAAGATGAGGCCTCGACGCTTGCACAGCGATACGAGCACGTCCATGTTCATAGGGGTCGTCTGCCTCCGAGGGTCGGCGAGAATCGTTCCACTTCGCGGACGAAGTGCGAGGTCCGGGTCGGCTGGCCGATGAGTCGCGCCACCTGCCGATCGAGCAGCTCGCGCAGCTCCTGCTCGGCCCCGCCCAGACGGGCGGCCGTGGCCTCGGCCCAGGCCATCGTCCGGAGCCGCCGGAGCGCCGCCACGCTGGCCCCCTCCAGCCGGAGCGCGTCAGGCGTCCCGACATCGCACGCCACGCAGACAACGCCGCCCGCCTCGACGTCCAGGGCCACCGGCCCGCGTCCCGTCGGAGCGCGCCGACCGCACACCACGCAGGCGTCGGTGCGGAGGCGGTGTCCCAGGGCCTCGATGGCGCGGACGCCGAAGACGACGGCGACGCGCCGGGGCGGCGCGCCCCCCTCCATGCTCCTGAGCGCCCGTACCAGCAAACCGTAGACGGCCGCGTTGGGGTCGCGATCCGCGGTGAGCCGCCCCACGCACTCCGCCACCCACGCCGCCTGCCCCAGACGCTCCAGGTCGTCACGCACCCGGTCGAATGGGTGCAGCACGTCGAAGTGGTCCACGCGCACGAGATCGCTACGCCCGGCGTCGAAGAACAGCAGCTCGCCGAGCGTCAGGAGCTCCAGCGCGCCGCTGAAGCGCGACTTCATCCGGCGGGCCGCCTTGGCGACGCCCCGGACCTTGCCGTACTCCCGGGAGAAGAACGTGACGATGCGGTCGCTCTCACCGAGCGGGAAGGAGCCGATGACGACCGCTGCCGACTTGCCGAGCATCCTAGGACGTCAGCCGGAACCCGAACTCCCGCAAGGCCCGGGCGTCCTTGCGCCAGGCGCGGCGTACCTGCACGGCGAGCCCCAGGAAGACCTGGACGCCGAAGAACGCCTCCAGCTCCTGGCGGGCCGCCATGCCAACGCGCTTCAGCATGCTCCCCTCCTTGCCGATGAGGATCCCCTTCTGGGAGTCCCGCTCGACGAAGATCGTCGCCCGGATGTCCAGTCGCGGCGGCGCCTTGTGCTCCACCAGCTCGTCCACGCGTACGGCCACGGCGTAGGGCACCTCCTCGCGCGTGAGCAGGAAGATCTTCTCGCGGATGACCTCGGCGACATAGAACGTCTCCGGCTGGTCGGTCGTCGTGTCGGCGGGAAAGAAGGGTGGATGCTCCGGCAGCGCCTCGGCGATCAGGTCGACCAGGCGGTCGCAGTTGGTCCCGTTCAGCGCCGAGATCGGCAGGATCTCGCGGAAGGCCTGCGCCGTCCGCCACGCGTCGATCCGGGGGAGCAGCAGGCTCTTGTCCTGGAATTCATCCGCCTTGTTGAGCAGACAGAACGCCGGCGCCGAGTGCGCGCGCACGGTCTCCAGGACCATCTCGTCGGGGTGCCGGCGCTCGGCGGCGTCGACGACGGCGCAGATCAGATCGACGTCCTCCAGCGCCCGCTCGACCGTCTTCGACATGAACTCGCCGAGCTTGCCGCCGGGCGGGTGCAGGCCGGGCGTGTCCACGAAGACGATCTGGGCCGCGGGTAGGTTCCTGATCCCGGTGATCCGGTTGCGGGTCGTCTGCGGGCGCGGAGAGACGATCGCCAGCTTCTCGCCCACCAGCCGGTTCAGGAGCGTCGACTTGCCGGCATTGGGCCGCCCGATGAGCGCGACGAATCCGGCTCTTGCCTCGGCGGGGGGCTTCGCCCCCCTTCCGACACCTCCCCCCAGGACCGGTTGCGCCGGCGAAGCCGGCGCTCGAAACGTCGTCCTCATGCGTTCAGCAGGCCTTCCCAGAGGCGGGCGGGCGGCCGGCGCCGGCCGGACGAGAGGATGTCGCGCTCGCGCTCGTGCATCAGGGCCGCCTCCACAGGATCACGATCATCGTACCCGACCAGGTGCAGCACGCCGTGGGTGATCAGCAGGTCCAGCTCCGTCGCGACGTCTACGCCGAGGCGCCTCGCCTGGCGGGCCGCCGTCTCCGCGGAGATCACGACCTCTCCCACCAGGCGGCCCCCGGCCTCCGGTGTCTCCAGGGGAAAGGCCAGGACGTCGGTGCGACGCCGGACGCCCCGGAAGGCGGCGTTGAGTCGCCGCATCTCGGCGTCGTCCACCACGAGGATCTCGACGTCCCCGTTCGCCCGCCCGAGCGCGCGGAGCGCACGCTCAGCGGCCCGGGCCAGGCGCGTCCGGGAGAAGGAGACCCGGCGCTGGCGGTTGTCGATGGCGCACGGCACTAGGCGGGTTTGGGCGACGCGCCGTCTTCGCGCGACCGGGCGTCGTGGGCGTCGTAGGCCCGGATGATGGCCGACACCAGCTGATGGCGCACGACGTCCTGATCGTCGAAGTAGACGAAGCGGATGCCGGGGACGCCCTTCAGGATGGCCTGCACCTCGATGAGCCCCGAGCCCCGGGAGGCCGGCAGGTCGACCTGCGTGATGTCCCCCGTGATCACCATCTTCGAATTGAAGCCTAGGCGCGTGAGGAACATCTTCATCTGCTCGGCGGTGCTGTTCTGGGCCTCGTCGAGGATGATGAACGAGTCGTTGAGCGTGCGCCCGCGCATGTAGGCCAGCGGCGCGATCTCGATCAGGCCCTTTTCCATCAGGCTGGCGACCTTCTCCGCCTCGAGCATGTCGTAGAGCGCGTCGTAGAGCGGCCGCAGGTACGGGTGGACCTTCTCGTAGAGGTCGCCGGGCAGGAACCCCAGGCGCTCCCCCGCTTCCACGGCCGGCCGTGTCAGCACGATGCGCGCGACCTCCCGCTTCGTCAGCGCCGACACCGCCATCGCCACCGCCAGGAACGACTTGCCGGTGCCGGCCGGGCCGATGGCGAAGACCATGTCGTGGGCGCGAATGGCGTCGATGTACCGCTTCTGGCCGAGGGACTTGGGGGCGATCCACTTCTTGCGCGACGGCACCGGGATGGCGTCGGCGAAGACCGCCTTGAGATCGGCGTCCTCGTCGTCGGTCAGCATCCGGACGGCGGCGCGTACCTCGGCCGTGCGCAGCGGGGCGCCCGCGCGGACCAGCTCGGCCAGCTGGGTGATGGCGCGCTCGGCCTTGCGCACCTGGCGCTCGTCCCCCTTCAGCATGATCTCGTGGCCGCGGGCGACGATCCGCACGTCGAGCTCCCCCTCCAGGGTCCGGAGATGATCGTCGTTGCGCCCCAGGAGCGGCAAGAGGTCGATCTCGGGGGCGAGCGAGATGCGACGGGTGACCGTGGTGGCTTCGCTCAACTCGGATTCCTGTCCCAGTCTACCACGGTGATTCCGAGCTCCCGGAGCTGGGCCGGGCTCGCCGGCGCCGGGGCGTCGGTCATCGGGTCGACGCCCCTCTGGGTCTTGGGGAACGCGATCACCTCGCGGATCGAGTCCTCGCCGGCCAGGATGGCCACCAGGCGGTCGAGCCCGAAGGCGATGCCACCCATGGGGGGCGCTCCGAACTCGAGGGCGTCGAGCAGGAAGCCGAACTTCGCGCGCGCCTCGTCTTTGCCGATCCCCAGCAGGTCGAAGACCCGCTGCTGCAGGGCCTGCTGGTAGATGCGGATGCTGCCGCCGCCCACTTCCTGCCCGTTCAGGACGAGGTCGTAGGCTTTGGCCAGGACCGCTCCCGGCTCGCTTTCCAGACGCGGGAGATCCTCGTCGCGGGGCGCCGTGAACGGATGATGCATCGCCTGCCAGCGGCCCTCCTCCTCGCTCCACTCGAGCAGCGGGAAGTCGACGACCCACAGTACCGCGTAACCGCCGGACGGGATCAGGCCGTAGCGGTGGGCCAGCTCCACCCGGAAGCGTCCGAGCACGGTGGCGGCCGTTGGCTTGGCGTCGCCCACCAGCAAGAGCAGATCGCCGGCCGACGCGCCCAGCGCGCCCAGCAGCGCCGGCCGGATCGGCTCCAGGAACTTCCCGACCGGCGACTGCAGCCCGCCCTCGGTGACCTTGATCCACACGAGCCCCTTGGCGCCCCAGGTCTTCGCCGTGGCCACCAGATCGTCGGCCTCCTTACGACTGAGCCCCCCGGCGCCGGGCACGCGAACCGCCTTCACGACCCCGCCCGCCGCGGCCACCTGCCGAAACGCCTGGAACTCGCCGTCCCGGAAGAGCGCCGTCACGTTCTGGAGCTCCATCCCGAAGCGCAGGTCCGGCTTGTCGGAGCCGAAGCGCTCCATGGCCTCGGCGTAGGTGAGGCGCGGGAACGGCCGCGCCAGCTCGACGTCGTGGACGCGGCGAAGGATCTCCGCGACCATACCCTCGATCAGGGGCAGCAGCTCGTCCCGATCGAGGAACGACGTCTCGAGGTCGATCTGCGTGAACTCCGGCTGCCGGTCCTTGCGGAGGTCCTCGTCCCGGAAGCAGCGCACGATCTGGAAGTAGCGCTCGAAGCCCGCCACCATCAGCAGCTGCTTGAAGAGCTGGGGCGACTGGGCCAGGGCATAGAAGCAGCCGCGGTTCAGCCGGCTCGGCACCAGGAAGTCGCGGGCGCCTTCCGGCGTGGTGCGGATCAGGAAGGGCGTCTCCACCTCCACGAAGCCGTGCGCGTGCAGGTAGTCGCGCGTCGCGCGGGACACCGCGTCCCGGATGACGAAGTTGCGGTACATGGCCGGGCGCCGCAGGTCCAGATAGCGGTGGGTCAGCCGCGTCAGCTCGTCGACCTCGACCTCGTCCTCGATGGGGAACGGCAGCGGGCGCGCCTCGTTGAGGATCCGGAGCTCGCCGACGTGGACCTCGATGTCGCCGGTGGCGAGCTTGGCGTTCTCCGTTCCGGGCGGTCGGCGGGCGACGACGCCCCGCACCGCCAGGACGAACTCGCCGCGGATAGCCTCGGCCCGCTCGTGGGCGGCCGCACTCGTCGCCGGGTTGAACACGCACTGCGTGAGGCCGGTGCGGTCCCGGAGGTCGACGAAGATGAGGCCGCCATGATCCCGGCGCCGATGGGCCCAGCCCATCAGGGTGACGGTCTG
>DASYUQ010000190.1 GCA_036001065.1 Candidatus Methylomirabilota bacterium | reverse complement strand
CGTCCGGCGGGCCGCGTTGGGCATCGTCGTGCTGCTGGTCTTGAGCGGCGCCGCCTACTGGCTCCTGCGCGCCGTGCCCACGGGCTTCGCCCCCACCGAGGACCAGGGATATCTCCTGGTCAACGTCCAGCTCCCAGATGCCGCGTCGCTCGAACGGACCGATGCCGTCGTCCGCCAGATCGAGCAGACTCTGCTCGAGACGGAGGGCATCGAAACCGTGGTGGCCATCGGCGGGCGCAGCTTCATCTCAGGCGTCAACGGCCCGAATGTCGCTTCCCTGTTCCCAAGGCTCGCACCCTGGTCGGAGCGGAAGCGGCCCGAGCTGCAGGCCGCGGCGATCCTGGCTCGCCTGCGCGCCCGACTCGGTGGGATCCAGGAGGCGGTCGTCGTGGTCTTCCCGCCGCCCCCGATTCGCGGCATCAGCTCCGGCGGCGGGTTCCAGTTCGAGCTGCAGAGCGTGGGCGGCGGCTCGCTTCAGGATTTGGACGCCGTCGCCCACCAGATCATGGACGCGGCCCGCCAGCGGCCGGAGCTCGCCGCGACGTACACGGCATTCCGGTCCGGGGTGCCGCAGCTCGACGCCCAGGTCGATCGCACCAAGGCCAGGGCGCTGGGGGTTCCCATCTCCGACGTCTTCACCAGTCTACAAATCTTCCTCGGCTCGCTCTACGTCAATGACTTCAACGCCTTTGGCCGCGTGTACCGGGTTCAGCTCCAAGCCGAGCCGAGCTACCGCGCGACTCCCAGCGACGTCGCGCGCCTCTACGTCCGGAGCCAATCCGGCCAGAACGGCCAGTCCGGTCACATGGTGCCGCTCAGCACCCTCGTCACCGTGAGGCCGGTCACGGGGCCCGACACGATCACGCACTACAACCTCTACCGCTCGGCCGAGATCCTCGGCGACACCGCGCCCGGGGCCAGCTCGGGTCAAGCCATCGCCGTCATGGAAGAGATGGCGCGGCGCTTCCTGCCCGTGGGCATGGCCTACGAGTGGACGGGCCTCGCCTTTCAGGAGATCGAGGCCGGGAGCTGGGCGGCGTTCGTCTTCGCCCTGTCGGCGCTGTTCGTCTTCCTCGTCCTGGCCGCCCAGTACGAGAGCTGGCTGGTTCCCCTGGCCGTGATCCTGGCCGTGCCCCTGGGTGTCCTCGGCGCGCTGGGCGCGCTCGCGCTCCGCGGGCTCGCCAACGACGTCTACGCCCAGATCGGCCTGGCCCTCCTCATCGGTCTGGCCGCGAAGAATGCCATCCTCATCGTGGAGTTCGCCAAGGTGCGCCGCGAGCGCGGGCTCGACATCCGGGAGGCCGCTCAGGAGGCCGCCCGCATCCGCTTCCGGCCTATCTTGATGACCTCCTTCGCCTTCATCCTGGGCTCGCTCCCGCTGGTCGTGGCGACGGGCGCAGGGGCGGCGAGCCGGCACTCGATTGGCACGACGGTGGTCGGCGGAATGCTCGCCATCACGGTGCTCGGCGTGCTCCTGGTGCCGGCGTTCTACGTCGCGGTGGAGCGGCTCGCCGAGTGGCGGAGGCCGGCGCCGGCTGGGTCTGCCGCCCCCTTCGGGGAAGGCACGGACCAGGCATGAGGCGGATCGTCGCGCCCGTCGCGCTGTGCCTTCTGCTTGCCGGTTGCACCCTTGGACCGGACTACCGGCGGCCGGGCGTTGCTTCCCCCGCGGTCTGGCGCGACGGCCAGGCGACGCCGGATCCGGCCTCGCTCGCGGATCTGACGTGGTGGGAGCTCTTCGCGGACGAGGAGCTTCGCGGGCTCGTGCGGTCCGCCATCGAGGCGAACAAGGATCTTGGAATTGCGGTCACGCGCGTGGACCAGGCGCGGGCCCAGCTCGGCGTCACGCGGGCTGCCCAGTTCCCACAGCTCGACGCCGGCGCCAGCGCCACCACCAACCGGACCTCGGACAACGTCCGACCCCGAGGACTGGGCGGCGAGACCGACTTGTTCTCCACGACCTTGGACCTGTCCTTCGAGATCGACATCTGGGGGCGGCTCCGACGGGCCAGCGAGGCCGCCCGGGCCGATCTCCTGGCCAGCGAGGAGGCCAGGCGCGCGGTGGTGATGACGCTGGTCAGTGACGTCGCCAGCGCCTACCTGCGGCTGCGCGAGCTCGACGTCGAGCTCGAGACCACGCAGCGGAACGTCGCCTCGCGGCGGCGGTCGCTCCAGATCGTCCGCGACCGCTTCGACGCCGGGCTGACCTCCGCGCTCGACCTGCGTCAAGCGGAGGCGGAGCTGGCGAGCACGGCCGCCCTGATCCCGGACCTCGAGCGGCAGGTCGCGCAGACCGAGAATCAGCTCAGCATCCTTCTCGGGCGCAACCCGGGCAGCATCAGCCGCGGCCGGCCCCTGGCCGGGCAGACCTTCCCGCCGACGGTGCCGGCCGGGCTGCCCTCGGCCCTCCTCGCGCGGCGGCCGGACATCCGGCAGGCCGAAGCGGGCCTGATCGCCGCCAATGCGCGCATCGGGGTCGCCAAGGCGGCGTTCTTCCCGCAGATCAGCCTGACCGGCTTCTTCGGTGTCGAGAGCGTGGCGCTGTCCGATCTCTTCACGGGTCCTTCGCGCGTCTGGCAGTTCGGGCCCACCGTGACGCTGCCGATCTTCAACGCCGGACGGAACCGGGCGACCCTCGAGCTGACCGAGG
>DASYUQ010000189.1 GCA_036001065.1 Candidatus Methylomirabilota bacterium | reverse complement strand
CGCACCCACGTCCTCCTATAGAGACGCTGGCTGCGGTCGAACCATCTCCTGAACACCGCCCATGTTCGCGGCCATGTGCCGCTTTCACCTGCGAGCTTATTTCGGATCGGGGTTAGTATCAACAAGTTGGAACGGCACTAGGGGGCGAAGGAGCCACGCCATGGCGATCAGGGTGGAGCGGGTCGGACATGTGGTGCTCAAGGTCAAGGATCTCGAGCGTTCGGCGCGGTTCTACCGGGACGTGCTCGGCCTCAAGGAAGTGGCCCGAGGCACCTTCGGTCGGCCGATGGCCTTCTTCTCGACGGGCCAGAACCACCACGACATCGCTGTCATGGAGGTCGGCCCCGAGGCGCCCCAGGCCGAGCCGGGCGCGGTAGGGCTCTACCACGTGGCGCTGAAGATCGGCAACAGCCTCGAGGAGCTTCGCGCCGCCAAGGCCCATCTGGAGGCCCACGGCCTCAAGAAGCTGCACCTGATGGACCATCGCGTGAGCCAGTCGATCTACCTGGACGATCCCGACGGCAACGGCCTCGAACTCTACGTGGACACCGACCCGGCCATCTGGCGCGCGGATCCCGGGTCGGTGGCGACTGCGGGGCCCCTCAGGCTCTGAGCGCGCGGTCAGCCCTTCGCGAGCTTCTCAATCTCTTTCCGGGAGAGGCTTTGCAGCCGTGACAGGAGCGTCTTGACCTTCCGTTCCGACGCGTGATCCGCCAGGATCGGCTTCTTGGATCGAGTACCGTTGGCGATATAGGCGACCCAGTCATCGAGGTTCGGGGTGCCACGCCAGGCCACCGTCAGCCCGCTGAGTCGCATGCGTCGACGACCTTCCACCTTCGCGAGCGGCTTTCGGCTGCTTTCCATCGGCCCGTCCCTTTTCGGCGCGTCCGAAGTGCATCGTCGCCGTCGCGGCGCGTCGCATTTGCAGATTCGTAAAAATGCCCGCTCACCTTACGAGTCAGCTTCGCGAAGTGTCAAGGTCTCGTTTAGCCGCGCCGAATGCGCGCCGGAGGCGTGCCCGCGCAAGCCAGGCGCGCCCAGACGCGGAAATCTTCGTGCTCCGCCGTCTGTGGATGAACAGACCGTCGTATTTTCGCGGTCCGTCCGCGAGAGCGCGTCAGTCCGTGCGATTTCTCCGTCTGTGGATACCTGTGGACATGTGGACAAGCGGTGCGCAACTTCCCGTCCTCACCGCCGCTCGAGGAGCCGTTCCAGGATCTGCCGCGCCAGAACCGGGCCCCGGGTGATGAATCCGGTGAAATACCCGATGGCCGTCGCGCCCGCGTCGAGGAGCTGGAGGGCCTTGTCGGGCGTGTCGACGCCGCCGGTGGCGATGAGGTCCAGGGCCGGGCCGAAGCGCGCGCGGGTGCGACGGACATGGGCGAGGGTTGCCGGGAAGATTTCCGGGCCCGAGAGCCCCCCGGCGCCCTGCGACAGCCGGGGCTCCTCCACCCGGCGCGCGTTGCCGTAGTTGATCACCCGCACGCCCGCCTCCAGTGCGGCCGGGATGATCTCGCGCTCGTTGGCCTCCGCGAAGTCCGGGGAGAGCTTCACGATCAGGGGCGCCGCGCTGACCGCCCGGACCTGCTCCAGCAGGTCGCGGAGCTTGCGCGGGCGCGTGCTCCACGTGTACACGAGCTTGGTGTTGGGCGAGGAGATGTTCAGCTCGACGAGGTCGGCGGCCGGTGCCAGGGCCCGGGCGAGCTCCAGGTAGGCCTCGGCGGACTCGCCGGCGATGCTGATGATCAGCGGTACCCGATGGGGCAGCTGGCTAATGGCGCGCTGGAAGGCCTCCAGCCCCGGGTTCTGGAAGCCGTTGCAGTTGACGAGGCCGGGACCGGCCTCGGTACGGATGCGGACGAGGTTGGGCCGCGGGTGGCCCGGCCGGGGCTCCCGGGTGATGCTCTTGGTCGTGACGGCGCCGAAGCCGAGCCCCATGGCGCGGGCGAGGATGCGGCGGTCGTAGTACATCGCCGCGAGGATGAGCGGGTTGGGCAGCCGCACACCGCCCAGCGTGGTGGCCAGGCGCGGGTCTTCCAGGCGGAAGGCCGCGAGGCGGTCGAAGGGCAGCACACGCAGCGCGGTCTGTCCCACCGCGATGGCCATCGGCTCCGGAAGCCGGCTGAGGACGCCGTCGTAGGCCAGGCGGTACAGCTTCGCGATCGTTCGGCTCATCGAACGGTCCGTCGGACAATAGCACACGCCTCCGACTCTTGACGATGGCGGATCAAGCCATTTAGGGTAAGAGGGCTTGAGCACCAGCGTGCGTGTGCGCATGGCTCGTCCGCCGGTAGGTTCCGGTCGCACCGTCGTCCTGCTCCCCGCGATCCTCCTCGCGGTGGCGGCCTGCGCCGGCGCCCGCGGGGGCCTGCCCGTCGCGCCCGGCCCGGGCGTCGCCACGCCGGGCTTCGCCTTCGCCCGCGATACCTTCGCGTTCCGCAACGAGATCCGCGCCCGGAATCCCGGCGCCGCCGACCTCTACGCCAACTACTGCTTCGTGCTCGCCCGCGGGCTCCGGCAGTTCTTCCTCTTCGCCCGCTTCGACCCCGACGCTCCCAAGGTGAGCCACGACGAGTACGTCGAGCGCGTGCGGCACATCGCGGCGCTGCCACCCTGGCGCGCCCCGCTGCCTCCCGAGGCGCGGATCGTCATCCCCGGGTACGCGAGCCTGCGCGAGTTTTCCGGCGCCGAAGAGGCGGCGGTGAAGGCGGGCCTCGGCTCGCGCTTCTGGACGCTCGTGCACTGGACGAACTGGCGGGTGACGTTTCCCGTCACCCGCGGCCAGCAGGAGAGCGTGGCCGACGAGATCGTCAGCGAGCTCAGGGGAGGGAGGCTCGTCCAACTCCTCGTCACCAACCTGCCGAAGGTGGAGCTGAATCACACCGTGGTGGCGTATGCGTACCGGGCCGCCGGGCCGGGGATCGAGCTCACGGTCTGGGATCCCAACGATCCCGACCGGCCCGGCGTGATCACTTTCGACGACGGCGAGCGCCGCTTCTGGGCCACCCGTGTGCACGACACGGAGCCGGGCGTGATCCGCGTCTTCCGCATGTACTACTCGCCGCTCCTGTGATGACGACGCTCTCGCTGGCGCGCATGCTGCGGTCGGCCGGGATCGCCGCGCCCGGCCCCGCCTCGGGCCGGCCGCGGCTGCTGCCGCCCCGCTGGTACGCCCACGGCTTCAATCGCCTGGTGGTCTACCGCGCGGCTGGACTCGCGGCGGCGGCGCTGCCCCGCCCCGCGCGGCTGCGCCTGGCCGTGGCGATCGCCGCGGTCGTGGCGCGGCGATTCAGCGTGGAGCGGGCGGTGGTGAGCGCCAACGTCGCCCGCATCCTCCCCCGGGCGACGCCGGCGGTCCGGGCGGCGCTCGTGGGGGACGTCTTCCGCAACTTCGCCATGTGCTTCGCGGACCTGATCGCCGCCAATCGGCGGGCCCTGACGCTGGGACCGCTGCTGGCCGGCGTGGATGGGCTGCCCCATCTGAACACGGCGGCCCGGAGCGGGCGCGGGATCGTCGTGCTCACCGCGCATCTGGGCAACTGGGAGCTGGCCGGGCGTCTGCTCGCCTTGCAGGGCGGCCGTCCCACCCATGTCGTCGTGGCGGCCGACCCGGATCCCGGCGTCGAGCATTTCCTCAGAAGCGCGCCGGCCCCGGTACGCTTCGTCGTCCGGCGGGATCACACGTCGGCCTTGCCGCTCCTCGCCGCGCTCCGGCGGGGCGAGGTGGTGGCGATGCAGGGCGATCGGGCTCTCGGCACCCGCGGCGACGTCGCCGTGCCGTTCTTCGGCGCCGACGCGCGGTTCCCGATCGGCCCCTTCGTGCTGGCCCGGGCCGCCGGCGTGCGGGTCGTGCCGAGCTTCTGCGTCCTGGGGCATGACCGCCGCTACACGATCGAGGTCGGCGACCCGATCGACGTCCCGCCGGGCGGCGAGCACGCGGCCCTCGCGCAGTGGGTGGCGGTCCTGGAGCGCGTCGTGCGCGCCCACCCCGAGCAGTGGTTCAACTTCTTCGACGTCTGGAGCGGCGCCCCTGCGTACTGAGCCGGTAGTGATCGTCGGGGCGGGCGCGATCACGCCGATCGGGAGCGATCTCGAGGCCTTCTGGTCGGGACTCGTCACCGGCAGCGACGGCACCTCGGTGATCGAGCGCTTCCCGGTCGGTGACCTGCGCGTGCGCCGGGGCGGGGAGATCAAAAAGCTGTCGCTCCCCGACGGCGCGCCGCCCGACGGCTGCCGTGCGTCGTGGCTGCTCTACGCGGCGGCCGCGGACTTGCTGGCGCGCGCGAGCCTCGACGCCGCGCCCGCCCGCCGCGCAATCGTGGTGGGCACTGCGCTGGGCGGGGTGGAGGAGCTGGAGCGCGCGCTCGATCCCGATCGGACGGCCCGCCGGGCGGCGGGCGGCCTCTATGACAGCCCGGCGCGCGCGCTGGCGCGGCGGCTCGACGTCCGCGGCCCGGTGCTCACCGTCTCGACGGCCTGCGCGTCCGGCGCCACCGCCATCGGAGTGGGTGCCGATCTGCTCCGGGACGATCGGGCCGATCTCGTCGTCGCCGGCGGGTACGACGTGCTCTGCCGCTTCGTGATGCGGGGATTCGACGTCCTCCGCTCCCTGACGCGCGAGCGCGTGCGGCCCTTCGACCGGCGCCGCAGCGGCCTGCTGCTCGGCGAGGGCGCGGCGCTGGTCCTCCTGGCACGGGAGGCCGACGCGCCCCGCCAGCGTCTGGGACGCTTGCTCGGACACGCCAGCGCGAGCGACGGCTCGCACATCGCGGCCCCCGATCCCGACGGGCGCGGCCTGGAGGCGGCGATCCGCGCGGCCATGAGGCAGGCGGGCGTGACCGCGGGCGACGTCGACTTCGTGAGCGCCCACGGCACTGCCACGCCGCTCAACGACCGGATCGAGACCGGGGTGCTCAAGCGCGTGCTGGGCGCGCGGGCGCGGCAGGTCCCGATCAACTCCATCAAGGGCGGGCTCGGGCATACCATGGGCGCGGCCGCGGCTCTGGAAGCGATCATGTGCCTGCTGGCGTCGCGCCACGGCACCATCCCCCACACGCTGGGGCTCGAAGAGCCCGACCCTGAGTGCGATCTCGACTACGTGCCGCTCTCGCCGCGCTCGGCCCGGCCCCGCCTGAGCCTCAGCACGTCGGCGGGCTTCGGCGGGTGCAACGCGGCGCTCGTCGTGGAAGGGCGTCTGGGGTGAGGGTCGCGGGGGTTGGCGTGCTGACCGGATGGGGCGAGGGCCTGGCTGCGCTGCCCGTCGACGCGCGGCGCGCGGCGGGGAGCCGATCGCTGATTCCGTTCGCGGCGCCGCCGCTCGGCGGCGAGCGGTTCCGGCGGGCCACCCGGGAGTGCCTCTCCGGCGTCGCTGCCGTCTACGCGTTGCTGCGCGAGGCCGGGCTCGGGTCCGAGGCCATCGAGGGCGGCGACACGGCGCTGATCTACGTCACCGCCGGGGCCTACGGCGCGTCGAACCGGGCGTTCATCGAGGCGGCGGGAGCCGGGGGGCGAGAGAGCGGGGGCGCCTTGTACTTTCCCTATACCGCGCCGAGCGCGGTCCCGGCGGAGGTCACGATCGAGTTCGGGCTCAGGGGGCCCTATGTGATCCTCATCGGCGGGGCGGCGGCCACGATCGAGGCGCTCTGGCAGGCGGGTCGGATGCTGGCCGAGGGCGCCTGTGCGCGCGCGCTGGTGCTGGCGGTCGAGACATTCGCGGAGTGCGCGGACCTCTACGGGCGGGGGCGCTGGCTGGTGGAGCGACCCCTCGTCGAGTCGGCGGCCTGCGCGCTGCTCCTTCCGAGCGACAGCGGGGTGAGGGCAGGGCCGGCCGAACGGGCGTCGCGGCTGGAGGAGACGGTGCGTCGGCGCGCGGGCGAGACTTTCGCCTGCGCGCCGCTGATCGGTCTGGCGTTGGCCCGCGCGGCGGGCGACGATCCCTGGGAGCTGACGGGCCGGTGGCGCGGGCGCCGGCTGGCCCTGCGCGGCGAGCGCTCGCCAGCGCGACCCCAGCGGTGAGATGATCGGACAACTCGCGGCGACCTGAACGAGGGGGGCATGGAACCAAAGGAAGTCCTGGACGAGCTGAAGACGCTGTTCGTGACCCGGCTCAAGTTCGAGCCGCGGCGTGTGGCGGACGTCGGTTTCGAGACGGCGCTGCCGAAGGGCGTCGAAGGCTCGGTCGGCCTCGACTCACTCGACTTCATCGAGCTCAGCATCGCCATCGAGGAGCGGTTCGGCATCGTGATCGACGAGTCGCAGGATCTGGCCGAGCACTTTGCCTCGTTCGGGACGCTGTGCCGGTTCATCGCGGAGCGCGTGAAGACTCCATGACGCAGGTCGTGGTGAGCGGCCTCGGGGCAGTCAGCCCGTTCGGCGTGGGGGTCAAGGCCTACTGGGACGGCGTGCGATCGGGCACGTGCGCCATCCGTCCGGTCACGCTGATCGAAGCGGAGGGCTTTCGCTGCCGCATCGCGGCCGAGGTCCCGGGGCCGCTGCCGGGCTCGGCGCGCCGCTCGCGCGGCGATCGCATCGCGCTCGGCGCCGCCCGGGAAGCGCTGGACGACGCCGGCCTCGGGGCTCGCGAGCGACGGGAGATGGCGCTGATCGTGGGCGCCGTGGGCGGCGGCATGCTCGAGGGCGAAGCGTGGTACTGGGCGCTCAAGCGTGGCGGTCGCCGGCCGCGCGCGCCGCAGGCGGCGCTGCGCTCGATCCTGCCGTGGTCGCACGCCGAGGTGATCGGGTCTCGGCTCGGGCTCGAGGGCCCCCGGGAAACGATCGTGACCGCGTGCAGCTCGGGCGCGGCCTCGCTGGCGGTCGCCGCCGATCTCGTGGCCGACGGCGTTGTGCCGGCGGCGCTGGCCGGCGGCGCCGATGCCCTCACGCGCCTCTGCTTCATGGGCTTCAACGCGCTTCGGCTGCTCGACCCCGAGCCCTGCCGCCCCTTCGACCGGGACCGGCGCGGGATGTCGATCGGCGAAGGCGCGGCGTTCGTCGTCCTCGAGGATGCCGCGCACGCGCGCGCCCGTGGCGCCCGCGTCTACGCCGAACTGGCCGGCTACGGGATGACGACCGACGCCTTCCACGTCACCTCACCCCACCCGGCCGGGGAAGGCATGGTGCGCGCCATGCAGGCGGCGCTGGCCCGGGCGCGCGTGGAGCCCGGCGCGGTCGGGTACGCCAACGCGCACGGTACGGGGACGCTGCAGAACGACCGGATCGAGGCGCGCGCGCTGCGCGAGGTCTTCGGCGACGGAGGCCTGCTGGTCAGCTCCACCAAGTCGATGATCGGCCACACAATGGCGGCGGCGGGGAGCCTGGAGGCCGTGGCCACGGTGCTGGCGCTCGTGCACGAGACGGTTCCGCCCACCGCGCACCTGACGACGCCCGATACCGAGGTGGCGTTCGACTGCGTGCCCGGCGCCGCCCGTGAGGTCTCCCTGGAGTGCGCCATCTCGAACTCGTTCGGCTTCGGCGGCCAGAACGTCACGCTGCTCTTCCGCCGCCCGTGAGCCCGCGCGTCCTCGTCACCGGCGCGGGGATCGTGAACGCCGCCTTCACCGGCGGGGTGGCAGCGCTGGCGGCGTATCTCCGCGAGCCCCGCGTGGTCCTGGGCGCCTCCCCGCGGTTTGCCGCGCCGGTGGCGGAGATCCCGGCCGGGACGCTCGCGGCCTTCTTCGACGAGGCGGAGGCGCGCCGGCTCTCCCCCGTGTGCCAGCTGGCGGTTGCCGCCGCGCGCCTGGCGCTCGAGGACGCGGCGCTGCCCCCGGGACGGGAGCTCGGCCTCGTGATCGGTACGGAGTTCGGCGACCTGCGCTCGACGATGGAGTTTGCCAACGGATATCTCGGCTCGGGGCCGACGGGTCTTTCGGCGCTGCTTTTCCCGAACACGGTGATGAACACGATGGCCGCGGCCACCACCATCGCGGTGGCCGCGAAGGAGATGTCGCTCACGCTCAACGCGCCCGTGGTGGCGGGGGAGCTGGCGGTGGCGCGGGCGGCCTCCGCGATCGCCGGGGGGCGGGCCCGCGCGATCCTCGCGGGAGGCGCGGATCAGCTCGATCCCTTTCTGTCCGAGATGCTGACCGAGCTTCGGGCCGGCTCCGACAGGCGTGGCGAAGGGGCGACATTCCTCGTGCTGGAGTCCGAGGCGACGGCGCTCGAGCGCGGCGCGCGGGTGCTCGGCGAAATCGCCGGCGCGGCGTGGCGCGCGCTGCCCGCCCGCCCGCACGGCATCGGACGGTCGGGCGCCTCGCCGGCCATCGCCGCCGCGCTCCAGGCGGCCGGCGCCGACGCCGCCTCGATCCGGTGGGTGTACGCGTCGGCGAGCGGCGACGAGGCCCGGGACGTCTGGGAACGGCGTCTGCTCGACGAGGCGCTGGCGCCTCACCGTCCGTCTCGCACGTCGCTTGCACCCCTGCTCGGCCGCCATGCGGGGCTGGGCGCGCTGGCGGTTGCCGCCGGAGCGTGGACGGCGCGCTCGGGGCTGCTGCCCGAGGCGGCCGACGGCGGCCCGTCCCTGCGGCCGGTGGAGCGTGGGCGCGGCCTCGTCCACGCGGTCGCGCGGGGCGGCACCCAGGTGGCACTGGTCGTCGGCGGGCCCGGCGCGGAAGCCTGAGCTGCGCATGAACCCCTGGATCGTTATTCCCGCCTTCAACGAAGCCGCGACGGTCGGACGAGTCGTGAGCGCGGCGCGCCGGTACGGCCCGGTGCTGGTGATCGACGACGGTTCGACCGACGGGACCGCGGCCATCGCGCTCGCGGCGGGCGGCGAGGTCATCCGCCACCGGCGGCGGCTGGGCAAAGGGCAGGCGCTCCGCACCGGCATGGTGATGGCGCGGCAGCGCGGGGCCACGCACGTCGTCACCCTCGATGGCGACGGCCAGCACGCCCCGGGGGATCTGCCGGCCGTGCTGGCGGCGGCCCGGGAATCCCCGCGCGCGATCATCATCGGCAGCCGCGTCGGGTCCGACGGGGAGGCCGGGGACGTCGTTCCCGCCGGCCGGCTCAACGCGATCCGGGTGGCCGGGTTCTTCGTCGACTGGGCCGGCGGGCTGCGCCTGCGTGACACCCAGTCGGGATTCCGGGTCTATCCGGTGGCGGGGCTCGACGAGCTGCAGCCGCGGCGGGGCGGCTTCGTCTTCGAGACGGAGGTGCTGATCGCGGCGGCGGCCCGCTCGATCGCTATCAGGGAGGTCGCGATCACCGTCATCGCCCGCGCGGCCCGGCGCAGCCGGTTCCGGCCGATCGGCGACGGCCTGGCCATCAGCGCTTACCTCGCGGGACGCGTGCTGAAGCGCTGGGTGACCGAGACGCGGGCCGCCCTCGGCGAGGTCGCGGCGCTCTGCAGCCCTGCGCGCCGGCGGGTCCGGCACGCGGCGATGCTCGAGGCCGGTGCCGCCTACGGGGACTCGTTCGCGTCGTGGGGCGTGGCCCTGACGGCGGAGGCGGTGCGCCGAGTGAGCGCGCGGCTGGCCGGTTGGTGGCGGCACCCGCGGCGGCGGCGGGCCGCGGTCGCGGCGCGGGCGACGCTGGCCCTGCCGCTGCTCCTCGTCCTGGCGATGGCACAGGCGCTGGCCGGGAGGCTTCTGCCCGACCTGGTCACCCCGCTCGTTCGGCGACTCTACTCGCAGGATCGTCTGGACGCGCTCATCCACACCTCCGAGGTCGCGCCAGAGTCGCGCACGCCCGTGACGACGCACGGCCTGTCATGACGGCAAGCTCGTACGACGTCGTCGTCGTCGGCGGGGGACCGGGCGGCTCGTCGACGGCCACCTTCCTCGCGAACGGCGGCCTGCGGGTGGCCCTCTTCGAACGGGAAGTGTTTCCGCGCTTCCACGTGGGCGAGTCCCTCATGCCCGCGGTCATGCTGCTGCTCGAGCAGCTCGGCGCGCGCGAGGCGGTGGAGCGGGCGGGGTTCCAAATCAAGTACGGAGCGATGTTCGTCGACGAGGAAGCGGAGCTTTCCCAGACGTTCTACTTCCTGCCCGGCCAGGCGTGGCCCAACTACTCGTATCAGGTTCCGCGCGCCGACTTCGACACCATGCTGCTCGACCACGCCCGCACGCGCGGGGTGACGGTATATCAGCCGGCCACCGTCGAGACGGCCGAGATGGACGCCGCCGGGGTCACGGTGGCCGCCACGACCGCCGACGCGCCGGTGGTGGTGCGCGCCCGCATGCTCGTGGACGCGAGCGGCCGCGATGGGTTTCTCGCCTCCCGGATCGGCCGCCGCGTTCGCATCCCCAACCTCGGCAAGGTGGCATTCTTCTCGCACTTCCGCGGCGCCGACCGGCTCACCGGCAAGGAAGAGGGGAACATCCGCATCTATGTCTTCGACGCCGGCTGGTTCTGGTGGATCCCGCTGGCCGGCGACCTCACCAGCATCGGCGCCGTCGTGCACGCCAGGACGGTTCAGGCCTGGAGCGGCTCGCCCGAGGAGCTCTACGCCGACATGATCCGGCGCTGCCAGTCGGTCGCTGGGGGGCTGGCCAGCGCGGAGCGCGTCACGCCCGTGCACCGCGTCGCGAATTTCTCGTACGCGAACTCGCCCGTGATCGGTGAGCGCTTCGTCGCGGTCGGGGACGCCATCACGTTCGTCGATCCCATCTTTTCGGGCGGCGTCTACATCGCGATGCGGTCGGGCCAGCTGGCCGCCGAGGCCATTCTGCAGGCGTTCAAGGACGGCCGCTTCCACGCCTCGCGATTCACCGCGTACGAGCGGCGGGTGCGCCGCGGCGTGGCGCCGCTCTTCCGCTTCATCCACAAGTACTACGAGCCGGCGTTCTTCGATCTGTTCATGCACCCGCGCAACTACCTGGGCGTGTACACGGCCGTGCTGAACGTGCTCTCGGGTGGAAGCTTTATTAGATTCACATGGCGGACGCGCCTGTCGCTGGCGATCTTCTTCGGGCTGGCGCGCGTCCACACGTGGCTCCGCCGGCGCGCCGGCCTCCCCATCGAATCCCGCCTGGAATGGTAGTGCGAGCCGCAGGGCGGCGGGTTGGGCCCCGCCCGTCCGAGGCGAGCCGATGAATAGAGTCGTGCGAGCCGCAGGGCGGCGGCGGAGCCGGCGGCGACGCGCGCCGGAGGCGAGGCAATGAAGAGGGCCGTGGGAGCCTCCGGGCGTGAGATGGCGCGAACGATCGCCCGCGCGCTCCGCAGCTACGCCTTCACCATCGCCGGCATCGCCATCGGCGTGGCCGGGCTGGTGGCGCTCGGCGCCATGAGCGAGCGCATCGTCCGCTTCATCGAGGGCGGCGACCGCTTCGTGCTGGGTCAGATATCCGTGGCCGGGCGCGGCATGGGCATGGGCGCCGGCTTCACCGCCGGCGGCCTGCTGCCGGCCGCGACGATCCGGGCCATCGCTGAGGTGCCGGGTGTGGCCGTGGTGCAGCCGCAGGTGATGCTGCCGCTGAACCCGTCCACGTCCCAGTTCATGACGCTCACCCAGGAGCTGGTGCTGGGCGTCGACCTCTCGGTGCCCACCCCCAACCGCCACTACCGGACCCTTCCGGTGAGGGCCGGGCGCTTCCTCCGTGAGGGCGATCAGCGCGTGGCCGTGGCCGGCGCCGCGTTCGCCGCCTCCCGGGGGCTCGCGGTCGGTTCGCGGATCACCCTCGAGGGCGAGGCATACGAGGTGGTGGGCGTGCTCGAGCGCATGCTGACGGCGCCCGACCGCTTCGTGATCGTGCCGATCGCGGAGGCCCGCCGGCAGTGGGTGGCCAAGGACCCGTTGCTTCGGACCGTGCTGGCGTCGGGCGCGGCGGCGCTCAGGGCGGCGGACCTCAACACGGGCGCCGCGGTGGGTTGGCGCGAGGGCGAGGATCCGGACGCCCTGGCGGAGAGAATCCGCGAGCGCGTGCCCGGCGTGAACGCCCAGATCCCGAGCGAGCTGAGCCGCCTGCTCCGCTCGTCGACGGCGTTCTTCTCGTCGCTGATCGTGGGCATCGGCGCCCTGGGATTCGTCATCGGTGGCCTCTCGGTCGCCAACACCATTGCGGCCGCCGTGTTCGAGCGGCTGCGCGACTTCGGCATCAAGCGTGCGCTGGGGGCGACCGACGCGCAGCTCGGGCGCGAAGTGCTGGCGGAGGCGGTGGGCGTCACGCTCTCCGGCGGCGGGGTCGGCGTGGCCGTGGCGCTGGTCCTGGGCGTTTCCATCGACGGCTGGGCGGGGCAGAGCGGCCAGCAGTTGTTCCTATTTTCGCCGCGCCTTCTCGTCGGCGCGCTGGGGTTCTCGGTCCTGCTGGGCGCGGCGGCGGCGGTCTACGCGACGCTCCGGGTGGTGCGCCTGTCGCCGGCCGAAGCCATTCGACGGGGCGCCTGATCGCTGATGCTCCGCGCCGAGGGGCTGGTGAAGACGTATCAGGCGCCGTCCGGCGCGCCGATTCCGGTGCTGAAGGGCATCGATCTCAAGGTGGCGGCCCGCGAGCTGGTGGTGATCCTGGGCGCCTCGGGCTCGGGCAAGAGCACGCTCCTCAACCTGGTCGGCCTCCTGGAGGATCCCGATGCGGGCGACGTGTGGTTCGGCGGCGAGCGCGTGAACGCGCTGGGCCGCTCGGCCCGGAGCCGCGCCCGGGGGCGCTTCGTGGGCTTCGTCTTCCAGTCGTTCCTGCTCCTGCCCTCGCTCACGGCGCTGGACAACGTCCTGCTGGCCGCGCGCTACGGGGGACGGGCGGGTCCGGCGACGCGACAGCGCGCGCTGGCCCTGCTCGACGAGATGGGGGTGCTGGAGCGGCGCGACCACTATCCGCCCCAGCTCTCGGGGGGCGAGCAGCAGCGGGTGGCGTTCTGCCGGGCGGTGCTCAACGATCCGCCGCTCCTGCTCGCCGACGAGCCGACCGGCAACCTGGACGACGCCAACGCCCGGGCGATCCTGGACGCGCTCCGGGCCCGCGCGCGCGCCGGCGCGGCGGTCGTGGTGGTGAGCCACCGTCCCGACGCGGTGGGGGGCGCCAGCGCCGTCTTCCGGCTCCAGAATGGGACGCTGGTCTAGTGCCGTTCCAACTTGTTGATACTAAATCTGTCCACGAACGACGTACACGGTGCCTTCCTAGGCGCGAATAGTTGGAACGGCACTAGACAACGCTGGCAAGGAGGGCGAGACATGAAAGGTCTGACGGTCTTACTGGTGCTCACGCTGGTCATGCCGGCCGCCGCGCTGGGTGCCGAGCCGTTGACGCGGACCTTCCCGGAGTCCGTTGACCGCATGTGGACGGTGACCGAGTCGGTTCTCAAGCACCTCGGCTGGGACATCGACAGGGCCGACCGCACGATCGGCTTCATCACGACCGAATCCCGCCAGGTGGACGGGGAGAACTACGGCGTCTACGAGAAGGGCACGCGCCATCGGCTGCAGGTGCGGGTCAAGGCGGTCGGCGGCAACCGGACGGCCGTGACCGTCGAGCGGCTCCTCTTCAAGCGGGAGCGCATCCTCTTCGTCGACAAGGACGAGCCGCTCACCTCGAACGACCGGAGCGTGGAGCGGGCGGTGCTCGACACCATCGCCAAGGCGCTGTGAGATGCTGAAGACCTTCGTCCTGGTCCTGATCGCGGCCATCATCGGCGGCGCCGGCCACGTCATGCTCTCCAAGGGCATGAAGCTCGTGGGGGACCTGACCGAGGCCCCCGCCGATCGGCTGGCCGGAATGGTCGGGCGCGCTGTGTCGAATCCCTGGCTGCTGACGGGCGTCGCCTTGCAGGCGACCTTCTTCTTCCTGTATCTCACGCTGCTCTCCCGGGCGAACGTGAGCCTGGTGCTGCCGCTGACGGCGATCGACTACATCGTCGTCGCGCTCCTGGCCCAATTCCTCTTGGCAGAGCCCGTCACGCCGACGCGCTGGGCGGGGATCGGGCTGATCGTCGCCGGCGTCCTTCTGGTCTCGCGCAGCTGACCGTGGGCGGGCGTGGTGCCGGGAGGACCGCGGCCGCGGTGGTGCTGGTCGCGGCGCCCTTCCTGCTCGTCGGTCTCGGCGGGGTGCCCTTCGACGACCCCGGCGAGGGCATGCACGCCGAGATCGCACGGGAGCTCTACGCTTCCGGCGATCCGCTGGACCTGCGCCTCGGCGGCGTCCGTTACGTGGACAAGCCCCCGCTCCTCTACGTGCTGATCGCGGGCGCGTTCGCCCTGGCCGGCGAGAGTGAGGCGGCGGCACGCCTGGTGCCGGCGCTCGCGGCGCTGGCGGCGGTGGGCGCCACCGCCTGGCTCGGCGCGCGGCTGCTCGGGGTCCGCGGCGGCGTCATCGCGGGGGGCGCGCTGCTGACAAGCGCGGGCTTCTTCGCCTATGGGCGCTACGTGCGCCCCGAGACGCTTTTCGTCGCAGCGCTGGCGTGGGGATTCGCCCTGGCCCTCGTGGGGCTGGCGGACGGGCACCGGGCCTGGGTCGCGGCGGGCCTGGCGTGCTTCGGGCTCGCCGCGCTGGCCAAGGACCCGGTGGGCGCGGTGGGTCCCCCCGTGGTCATCGGCCTGGCCCTGGCCCTCGGCCAGCGCGCGCGGCCCGTCGGCCGCTGGCTGCCCTGGACGGGCGTGGCCGGCGCTGTGCTCCTCGCGTTCGGCTGGTGGGTGGTGGCCGAGCTGCGGAGCCCCGGATTCACGTGGTACACGGTCGTCGACAATCACCTTCTCAACGTGGCCCGCGCGCGCCGCTTCCCGGACGAGGACGTGCCGCTCTCCGCCGCTCAGTTCCTGATCGTCGCCGGCGTGGGCGCGGCGCCCTGGATCATCCCGGCCGCGCTGGCGACGGCCGCGCTCGTCCGACGCCGCGCCTGGCGGGAGCCGCGCGAGCTGCCGTGGGTTGCGCTGGCCCTGTGGGCGGTGGCGGTGCTGGCCCTCACGGCACTCTCGCCGTTCCGGCTGCCGCACTATGGCCTGCCGGCCTATCCCGCCATCGCGCTGCTCGCCGCGCGCGCCTGGCTGGCGACGGGCGGGCGCCGGCTCGTCATCGCCCACGCGCTGGTGTTCGCGGTGATCGCGGCGGCGTGCGCGGTCGCGTGGGCGAGCGGCGGGGATGCGTTCGTCCGGCACGTGCTGGGCGTGACCGACGTCGCCACCCGCAAGGCCGCAGTCGCCGGGCACGCCGCCGCGCTGCCGCCGTGGGAGGCGATCCGTCCGCTGTTCGGCGCGACGGCGGTGAGCCTGGGCGGCGCCGCCGCGGTTCTGGGGCTCCTGGCGGCGGTGGCGGGGCGGGGACCCACGTGGACGCGTCCGGCGGTCGTCCTGGCGGCGATGCTGGCCGTGCTGCCCTGCGTGGCAGCGGGGCTGGCGCGCGTGTCGGCCCATCGCGCGGTGCGCGCGCTCGCGGTGGAGGTGGCGCGGCGGGCCGGCCCCGACGATGTGGTGGCGCACGAGGGGCCCCTGGAGAATTCCGGCGCGCTCGAGTGGTACGCCGGGCGGCGGCCGGTGATCGTCGACGGCGGGCGAAGCGTGCTCGCCTTCGGGGCGACCCTGGATGGCGGCGGGGAGATCGTCTGGGAGCCGGCGCGGCTGCGGCGGGCCTGGGAGAGCGAGCGTCGCGTCTGGGTGGTGACGACGCGCACGCCCGAGGGGAGCATGACCGCCGGCCTGCCCGGCGCCCGGCTCGTCGCCGCCTCCGGGGGGCGCCGGCTCTACGTGAATCGCTGATGGGGGCGCCCGGAAGCCGGTATAAATAAATAGGAGACTCATGGCCGACTACCTCCGCACCCTCTTCCTGCACCCGCCGTCCTTCCAGGGCTTCGACGGCGGCGCCGGCTCCCGGTATCAGGCCCGCCGGGAAGTCCGTTCGTTCTGGTATCCGACCTGGCTCGCCCAGCCGGCCGCCCTGGTGCCCGGCAGTCGCCTCGTGGACGCGCCGCCCGCCGGGCTCGCGCTCGAGGACGTCGTGCCGCTGGCCCGCGACTACGAGCTGGCCGTGCTCCATACGAGCACGCCGTCCTTCGCCTACGACGTCAGGGTCGCCGAGGCGCTCAAGCTCGCCAACCCGGGGCTGCGGATCGGCCTGATCGGCGCCCACGTCGCCGTCCAGCGCGAGGCGGCGCTGGCCGCGTCGCGCGCGCTCGACTTCGTCTGCGGCAGCGAGTTCGACTTCACGATCCAGGAGGTGGCGCAGGGCCGGCCGCTCCACTCGATCCCCGGGCTGTCCTATCGCGTCAACGGCGGGCTCGAGCGGACGCGCGAGCGACCGCCGCTCGAGAACATGGACGCGCTGCCGTTCGTGGTCGACGTCTACCATCGCGATCTGGTGGTCGAGCAGTACCTCATCGGTTATCTGCTCCACCCCTACGTGTCGCTGTACACGGGGCGGGGCTGCCGGTCGAAGTGCACGTTCTGCCTGTGGCCCCAGACCGTCGGCGGCCAGCGCTACCGCACCCGTAGCGTCGAGCACGTCGTGGCCGAGATCGCGCGCGCCCGGCGCCTCTTCCCGCAGGTCAACGAATACTTCTTCGACGACGACACGTTCACCGACGACCTGCCCCGCGCCGAGGCGATCGCCCGCGGACTCGGCAGGCTCGGCGTCACCTGGTCGTGCAACGCCAAGGCCAACGTGCCCTCCGCGACGCTCCAGGTCCTGAAGGACAACGGGCTCCGGCTGCTGCTGGTGGGCTACGAGTCGGGCAGCCAGGCCATCCTCAACAACATCAAGAAGGGGATCCGCGTCGAGCGGGCCCGGCAGTTCACGGAGCAGGCCAAGGCGCTCGGCATCAAGGTCCACGGCACCTTCATCATGGGGCTCCCGGGGGAGACGCGGGAGACGATCGAGACGACCATCCGGTTCGCCCAGGAGATCGATCCCGACACGCTCCAGGTGTCGCTGGCCGCTCCGTACCCCGGGACGGCGCTCTACCGCGACGCTCTCGAGCGGGGCTGGCTGGCGGCGGCCGACCTCGTCGATGGCCGGGGCGTGCAGACGGCCGTCATCGGCTACCCGCACCTGCCGCGCACGGAGATCTTCGCCTCCGTCGAGCAGTTCTACCGGCGCTTTTACTTCCGCCCGCGGAAGATCTTCGCGATAGCCTCCGAGATGGTGCGCGACCCGGTGGTGGGCCGGCGGCGGTTGAAGGAGGGCGTGGAGTTCCTCCGCTTCCTCTCGCGGCGACGGGAGGCCCCGGCCGCGACCTGAGCGCCACCGCTCAGCGCCCGCGCGCCTGCCCGCCTCGCAGGGTCAGGCACGTGCTCGTCGCCCGGGCGACGAGCTCTCCCTGATCGTCCCGCACGTCGCACTCGACGAGACCGACCGTTCGCCCGGCCTTGACGACGCGGCCCTCGGCCCGGAGCTTGGCCTTCCAGACCGGCTTGAGAAAGTTGATCTTCAGCTCCAGGGTCGTGAACGTCTCGGCCTCGCCGAGGGTACTGGCGTAGGCGATCCCCATGGCGGCGTCGGCCACGTCGCAGAGCACCCCCCCGTGCAGCGTGCCCATGGGGTTGGCGTGGCGCTCGGTGGCCTCGAGCTCCACCACGGCCCGGCCGGGCTCGACGGAGGTGAGGGTGAAGCCCACCAGCTCGGCGATCGGTGGCGGCGGCACCTCGCGGCGCACCATCATCTGGATGAGGTCCAGCAGTCTGGGCATGGGGTCTACCTTAGCGTGGATGTCGGACGATCGGGAAGATCATGACGATCGCCACGCACCACGCTTCACGGCCAGTGTGAGCGTGACTCCGAAGACTACGAAGGCCAGCGCCATCGCCACGAACAGCGCGCCGAGCCCACCGCCCAGCCAGTGGATCGCTACCCAGCCGCCCGCGGCTGCGGTGACGAGCCGGCTGAAGCCGGCGACGAGCGGCCAGAGGAGCCGGCCGGCGCCCTGCGAGGCGAAGTACAGGGCGAGACCGAGTCCGAAGAAGCCGTAGGCGGGTCCGACGGTTCTAAGGTATGCCGCGCCCGCCGCCAGAACCTCGGGCTCGGCGCTGAAGAGACCGAGCCACGCGCCGGGAAAGAGGGCCGCGCAAACCCCGATGGCGCCGGTCACGGTGGCCGCCATGCCGGCGCCCACCCAGGCGATGCGCTCGGCGCGGGCCTGGCGGCCCGCACCGACGTTGGTTCCGACCATCGTCACCAGCGCCGAGCCGAAGCCGAAGACCAGAGGAATTTGTAGGTACTCGAGCCGGGCGCCCATCCCGTAGCCGGCCAGGGCGAAGGTACCGAAGGGGCCGACGAGGCCGGTGAGCAGCACGACCGTGAGATTGGTCTGGATCGTGTTGAGCGCGCCCGGCGCCCCGACGCGCAGGATCTCCCAGAACAGCGCCCGGCGAAAGGGGACTCCGAAGAACGGGATCCGCACGAGGCTCCGGCCCGACAGAAGGTAGCCCAGGAGTACCAGTGTGCCCACGCTGTAGTACGCGACGACGGCGACGCCCGCGCCGGCGATGCCCAGCGGAGGAATCGGGCCCCGACCGAAAATGAGGGTCGGCGAGAGGCTCAGCGTCAGCGCCGCCCCACCGACGACGACGCCCGCGGGCAGCAGCATGTTCCCGGTGCCCCGGACGACGCTGGCCAGCGTGTTGAAGAGCCAGAACGCCAGCGCGCCACCGAACACGACGTCCGAGTACGCCAGGGCGGCAGCGAGCGCGCCGCTCGTGCCCCCCATCGCGCGGTAGAGCGCCGGTCCCCCGAGAAGCAGCGCCGTCGTGAAGCCCACTCCCATGACGAGCGAGATCACGACCGCGTGGGCCACCAGCGCGTCGGCATCGCCCCGGCGGCCGCCCCCCAGAGCGCGCGCGATCGCCGAGGCGACGCCGCCTCCCATCCCGCCGGCGGACATCGTCTGCATCAGCATGATCAGCGGGAACGCGAGCGAGGCGCCCGCCAGCGCGTCCGCGCCCAGCCAGCCGACGAAGTACGCCTCGCCGGCGCTCACCACGACTTGCACGGCCATGACGACCACGTTTGGCGCGGCCAGGCGCAGCAGCGTGGGGGCGATCGGCGCCTCCAGGAGCAGACGGGTGCGGCCGGCGAGCGGCCCGGCGGCGGCCCCAACGCGATGCCCCACACTACTCAACCGGCAGCAGGGCGGTCCCCGCCCACTCCGAGTAGATGATGAACTTGAAGGGGTTGAGCTGCTGGTGCCTGGCCCGAAGCCCATTGAGGGCTCGGCGGCGCAGGTCATGATTACCCCCCCGTTCGGGCATAACTTGTAAAATACTAGTGACTAGTATTTCTGTCAATCACTCCTGTTTTCGACGACGCCGCGCTATAATCGAGCCATGCCCAGGCGCTACGGCCAAGTCTGTCCGGTGGCGAAGTCGCTCGAGCTGGTGGGCGAGCGATGGACGCTGCTCGTCATCCGCGATCTACTGCCCGGGCCGCGCCGCTTCCAGGACCTCCAGGCGTCGCTCCCGGGGATCGCGCCCAACATCCTGTCGGAGCGGATCAAGCGCATGGAGGCGCACGGCCTGGTCGAACACCGCCTGTACTCCGATCATCCGCCCCGCGCGGAGTACGCGCTGACCGACAAGGGGCGGGAGTTGGGCCTCGTCGTGGGGGCCCTGGCGCAGTGGGGCGCGCATCACGTATATCCGCAGGCCGCGCTCGTGAACGAGGACTGCGGGCACGCGGTGAAGCTCGTCTACTTCTGCCCGGAATGCAGCCGGCGGGTGCAGGGTGCGGGGGTGAAGCTCGCGCGGGCGCCGCGCCGCCACCGCGCCCGTCAGCGGGCGTCGTCGAGGAGCTCGGCCACCGTCGCGAAGTCGTAGCCGGCGGCGCGCAGCCCGTCGATCATCACCGGCAGCGCCTGGCCGAGCCGGGTGGGCGCTCCGGCCACGCCCTCGGCGTCGTGCAGATCGACGATCGCGCCCGGTCGCGCGCGGCGGAGAACGTACTGGGCCTGCGTGGGGGCCGGCCGGCGACGCAGCCCCTCCGCCTGGATCGACCAGAAGACGCAGCGCTCACCGTAACGCCGCAGCGCGCCGAACATCGCCGCGTTCACCATCCCCCAGGGCGGGCGGAAGTGGCGGGGCTCCTGGCCCGTCAGATAGCCGAGGAAGTTGTGCGCGCGGCCGATCTCGGCGGCGGTCTGCCCGGGGCTGCAGAACCAGAGACTCCGGTGCGACCAGCTATGATTGCCGATCTCGTGCCCGGCGGCGGCGATGGCCCGGGCCACGTCGGGCGCGCGCGCCGCCCGGCCGCCGACCAGGAAAAACGTTCCTCGCACGCCGCGCTCTTCCAGGATCTCGAGGATGTGTGGCGTCCACCGGGCGTCGGGGCCGTCGTCGAATGTCAACGCGATGCGGCGCTTGGCGGGCGAGCCGCGCCAGGCGCAGCCCGCGGTGAGCAGGTGGGGCACCCAGGCATACCCGACCCAGACCCCGACGGCGGCGCCGAGCGCGAGGCGCGCCAGGCTCAGGGTAGGATCTCCTCGCGCTGGAGCGCGACGCTGACGACGCGGCGGCTGGCGTCCGGCCGGCCCCGGCGGCGCATCTGCCGGCGGAGCCGCTCGAGCAGCCGCGGCTCGGTGAGCGCGCGCTCGAGGACGCGGGAAAGATCCCGGCGCGCGCGCGCCACCAGCGCGATGCCGCACCGTGACGCGAAGCGCTCGTTGCGGCGCTCCTGCCCGGGCAGCGAGCCGTAGAGGACGAGCGGAAGCTCGACTGCCATCGCTTCGGCCAGCGTCATGCCTCCGGCCTTGGTGACGAGCAGGTCGGCCGCCGCCATCAGGCGGTGGATGTCGCGCACATGGCCGAGCGTCCGGATGGCCGTGCCCCGCGCGACGCTCCGCACCGCCGCCTCGACGCGCGGGTCGGTTCCGGCCACCACGACGCCCTGCAGGGGCAACGGGGTGCGGGCCAGGGCGCGGGTCACGTCGGGCAGGCGGCCCAGCGAGGCCTGGGCTCCGGCCATCGCCAGCACGACCGGCAGGCGCGGCGAGAGGCCGAAGGCGGCCCGGGCCGCCACGGGATCGCCGGGGGTCTCGAACGCCGCGCGCACGGGCACGCCGGTTACCACGATGCGCTCGGGCGCGATGCCGCGGGCGACGAAGTCGTGCTTGACCTCTTCGGCCGCCACGCAGTAACGGTCGACGTGCGGCGCGATCCACTGGCTGTGGGCCACGAAGTCGGTGACGACCGTGGTGTGGGGTGGCACGCGCACGCCGCGCGCGGCGAGGGAGGCCATGGCCACGGCGGGCGTGGCGTGGACGGTGACGACCACGTCCGGCGCCAGCCGCTGGAGGAGGCCGGCCAGGCGCCCGGCCCCCAGGCGGGTAGCGCCGAAGGCGAGCATCGAGTCGCTCGTCATCCAGTCGCCGAGCGCGTACGCCGCACCCCAGGCCAGCGGCGCGCGGCGCAGCATCCAGTAGTACAGCCCGCGCGAGAGCCGCTCGAAGGCGGGATGGACGAGATCCCGGAAGTGGTCGACGACGGTCGGGGAGGCGCCGGCGCGCTCGAAGGCGGTGGCCAGGCTCTGGGCGGCCACGTTGTGGCCCGAGCCGTAGCTGGCGGTGAGGATGAGGACGCGCGGCATGGGAGGCCTCATATCCTACCGCGACCGCCGGTTGACAGGCCCGCGGTCTCCGCGGTGCCTTCTCAGCCCGGGGAGGATCAGCTCAGCCGGCAGGGCGCCGGCTTCACATGCTGGCGCGGGCCGCCTGCGCCACTAGTGCCGTTCCAACTTGTTGATACTAAATCTGTCTACGAACGACGTACACGGTGCCTTCCTAGGCGCGAATAGTTGGAACGGCACTAGGGCGTAGGCTGACAAGGATCAGTCTGCGTCACCGCCTCCGCATAGCACGCGGCGTGAACCATGCAGCCGTCAGGGCGGGCCACGCCATCCGTCAACTTGATCGGTTGCCCACATGTCGGACAGACCAGCAAGCCGTCCGCGTCGAGGTAGTTGATGAACGCCACGACTCCTCGCTAGGCATGGCGGATGCCAGGCGTTGTGATGGCGTTGCGGGCACGTTTCAGGGCATATCACCGGGGGTTGGGCTTGACGGGCGCTCGCTGAGTGTGTAACTTCTCGGCCGGGGACGATTAGCTCAGTTGGCAGAGCGCTGGCCTCACATGCCAGAGGTCACTGGTTCGAGTCCAGTATCGTCCACCACCAAAATCACCGACTTAGCACGCGCTGACGATCGAGCAACCCCCTCGGGTGTCCGAAAACTGTTCAAAGTCTCTGCGCGGGGCCCGGTGTGGACCCCCCAGCGAACGCCTGGCGCGTAGCTTCGGGCCACGAGCTCCCAACCCCCTTCGCGTTCACGCCTCGCTGCCGTATCATTTCGCTATGCCACTAACGCGCCCGTCCTGGTCCCTTCGCAGGCGGTCCCGGACGGACCTGCACAGGATCGGTGCAAAGTGCACAGGTTTAGTGCAGCGGCCCCGCGATCTGAATTGCTAATGTCGCGATTTTTCAAGGCGACGAGTGCGGCATCACTTTTGCCTAACAGACTACCGTGAGCCCTCTTCTCGTCGTCGTCGCACGGACAGACGTAAACCGGTACGAG
>DASYUQ010000188.1 GCA_036001065.1 Candidatus Methylomirabilota bacterium | reverse complement strand
GGATGCGAATGGGGCTTCCCCTCGGTCCCGGCGGGATAGAACATGAAGGCCACCTCGATCCGTTCTCCCGTGATCGTCGGGCCCTGCCCCGAGGAGTACTTCGGCGTGATGAAGTCCGACTTCATCTCGTCCCACTTGAAGAAGACCGAGCCCTTGGCGCCTTTTGGCTTGGCGCTGGCGGCGGGCCCCACGTCCTGGAAGCCGATGACCTCCATCTCCTCCAGGACGTGGAGCGAGTGCTCTGTGTTCGACCGGATGAGAACGGCCTCTCCGGGGCCGACGACCTTCTCGTCCCCGCCCACGCGGTACTTCGCCTTCCCCCTGACGATCGAGTGCACCTGCTCGTGGGGCCGGGCGTGGGGCTTCACCTCGGTGGCGGCCGGAAAGAGCAGTCGCGCGACCGCGATCTTTTCCCCTCGGAAGATCGAACCCGTTGCCGAAGGATGCTCCGGGTCGACGGCTTCCTTCTCGAGCTCGCTCCACTTGAACACCGGCATGTCCTTCCTCCTCCCTACCTGTCCGCGATCTCGAACGCGTCGTGGGACTCCGAGTGGAGGTGCATTCCCGCGATCCCCGCCGACTGGACGTCGCCGCTGACCAGGTGCAATCGGTTGCCGACGACGGCCCCGGCCAGGCCGTGCCGCGGGACCGGCATGCGCGGCAGCACCGCCCACCGGTTGCCGGCAGGGTCGTACGCCTCGAGCGCGCGGAACGCGGCCATCAGTCGATCGTCCTGATACTCACCCCCCGCCACGTAGATGCGCCCCCCCTGGACCCCCCACGCCACCGCGCTGCGCGGCGTCGGCATGCGCGCCTTGACGGCGCCCCACTGGTCGGTCGCGGGGTCGTACTCCTCCACGACGTCGGTCGGGCTGGACACGCTGACGAACGCGGCGCTGAGCCGGCCGCCGATGACGTAGATCTTGCCGCTCACGACCCCCACCGCCGCGTGGTTCCGCGCCGTCGGCATCGGCGAGCGCCCGCGCCAGGTGTTCGTGGCGGGGTCGTACTCTTCCACGGTGGAGAGCGCTCGGTGGGGACGGGCGGGATGAACGGCGGGCTCCGAGGAGCCGGGATGGGTGCTCGCCCCGCCGATCACGTAGATCTTGTTGTTGACCGTCGCCGCCACCGGCGAGCCGCGCTTGGTGGGCATCGGCGCCAGCCCTTTCCAACTGTCGGCGGCGGGGTCGTACTCCCAGGCATTGTCGATGGGGACCCACGCCGGGGGCCCGGACGCGGGCAGGACGAAGCCGCCGAAGGCGTAGATCTTCCCGTTGAGCTCGGTGAAGGCGACGTGGTGCGAGGCCAGCGCCATCGGCTTCTTCTTGGTCCAGCGGTCGGTGGCGGGGTCGTACTCGAAGGCCAGCGCCCGCGGCTTCCAGCCCGGCGCCAGGCCGCCGAACACGTAGAGCTTGCCGCCGGCCGCCGCGCCGTACAGCTCCTCGGCTGGCTCGGGGAAGGCCGCCAGCTTGACCCACTTGCCGGGCGCCTGCGCCTCCGCCGCCGCCAGGCCCATCACCAGCACGATGCCCATCGCCAGTCGCTTCATCGCCGTCCCTCCTTGCTCCCTACCGCAACCGCGCGTCCGGTCTCCACCGACTCGACGATCGCCTCCAGCACGGCGACGTTGGCCGTCGCCTCCTCGCCGCCCACCTCCGGCCTCGTCCCATCCCTCACGCAGCGCGCGAACTCGGCCAGCTCCTCGACCACCGGGTCCAGCGGCGTCAGCGGCACCGCCGTCCGCTCCGGCTGGCCGCGGCGGCCGAGGAAGAGGCGCGTGCCGTCCTCCTCGCTCCAGGCCTGCGCTTCGGTGCCGTGCAGCGTGATGACGGCTGTCCGGTTCGCGTGCACCCAGGAGGTGCCGAGGTAGCCCAGGCTGCCCGAGGCGAACTCGAAGAGGATGGAGGTCGCGTCGTCGATGTCCACGCCCGTAAGGGCCACCCGCCGCGAGAAGGCCGTCGCGCGGGCGATGGGGCCCAGGAGGTACTGGTACGTGTCCACGTGGTGGATACCGATGTTGGTCATGGCCCCCGCCGGGGTCTCCGCGCGGTCCGCGCGCCAGAGGCCCGGCTTGAACGTGAAGCCGATGTCACCCGAGAAGTTTCCCTCGACCTGGGCGACGCGGCCCAGGGCCCCCTCGTCGAGCAGCCGCTTGAGAGCCCGGCTGGCCGCCTGCTTGCGCCGCTGGTGGCCGACGGCGAGGACGACCCTCGCCCGGCGGCAGGCTTCCGTCGCGCGTCGTCCGTCCGCGACCGTGAGGGTGAAGGGCTTGTCCACGAACACGTGCTTGCCGGCGCCGGCGGCGGCCACGACCTGCTCGGCGTGAACCGAGTGGGGCGTCGTGATGAGCACGCCCTCCACCTCAGGATCGGCCAGGACGGCCTCGTAGCTCGGAAGGTCGCGACAGCCGTAGGTCTTGGCGAAGAGCGCGCGGTTCTGGGGGGAGCGGCTGGTGCAGGCGACGACGGTCAGGCCGGTCCCGCGCCCCGCCGCGTCGGCGAGCACGCCGCCCCAGCGCCCGACGCCCACCGCCGCCAAGCGGACCGGCGTCATGCCATCCTCTCCACCTGGGCCTTCCGCCACTCGACGCGCGACACGAACCCGGGACGGCTCCGGCAGATGGCCTCGGTCCGCGCCAGGATCGCCTCGACCGGCGCTTCGATGTCGAACGGCTCCGCGAAGGGTTGCGGCGTGTGCCAGGGAGTATCGACGAAGAGCTCGACGCGGTTGCCCTCGGGGTCCGGGAAGTAGACCGACCAGGCGTTGCCGTGGGTGACGATGCGGAACTCTTTGATGCCTGCCTCGCGCACGCGCGCGTGCATGGCCTTGAGGTCGGCGAGCGTGGGCAGCTTGAACGAGATCTGGTTCACGACGTTGTAGTCGATGCCGGGGGGCCGGCCGGTCACCAGCACGAGCTGGTGATGCTGGTCGGGGTCGTGCGACAGGAAGACCAGCGTGGTCCCGTCCCGGTTCGTCCCGCGATCCATGAC
>DASYUQ010000187.1 GCA_036001065.1 Candidatus Methylomirabilota bacterium | reverse complement strand
CGACACGTGGGCGAACTCGGGCACCGCGTAGCCGAGCGCCTCGTAGCAGAGCACCTGCTTGGGCGTGTTCGACAGGTGGTCGTTGCCGCGGATGACGTGGCTGATCCGCATGTCGACGTCGTCGACGACCACGCAGAAGTTGTAGGTGGGTGTCCCGTCGGTACGCACGAGGATCCAGTCGTCGAGCTGGCGGTGGTCGAACTCCACCGGCCCGTTGATGAGGTCCTGCACGACGGTGGCGCCGGTGGCGGGGATGCGCAGGCGCAGGGCGCCGGCGACGAGGCCCCGCTCGCGGCACCGGCCCGAGTAGCGAAACGTCTCCTTCCGGGCCTCGGCCGCCTTGCGCTCGGCCTCGAGCTGGGCCGGCGGGCAGTCGCAGTAGTACGCGCGGCCGGTCGCCGCCAACCGCTCGGCGTGAGCCCGATACAGCTCGAAGCGCTCGGTCTGACGGTAGCCCGTCGCCGGCGGCCCCTCGTCCCAGTCGAGCTCGAGCCAGCGCAGGGCGTCGAGGATGAGGTCGAGGTTCGCGTCGGTCGAGCGCGAGCGATCGGTGTCCTCGATGCGCAGGATGAAGCGTCCGCCGTGGTGGCGCGCGAAGAGCCAGTTGAACAGCGCGGTGCGGGCACCGCCGACGTGCAGGTGGCCGGTCGGGCTCGGCGCGAAGCGCACGCGGACGCCGTCGCTCATCGCGTGTTCATTCTACTCCACGCGTGTCCCGTCGATGATCAGCAGGACGGCGACGAGGATGCGCCCGACCGCCGCCCGGGAGGCTTACCGCCGGCTCACGCGCATCCCGCTCATACCCGGTCGACGGCGGCGCGGACGGCGGCGACGACGCCGTCGGCCTCGTCGTCGGTCATCTCGGGGTAGCAGGGCAGCGAGAGCACCTCGCGCGCCGCCCGCCACGCCTGCGGCCACCGTCGCTCGGCGTCTTCGGCAAACAGCGGTTGCTCGGGGACCGCGCGGGGATAGTGCACCACCGTGCCGACGCCGAGGTCGGCCAGCACCTTGGCCAGCGCGTCGCGCTGCGGGTGGCGAACCGTGAACAGATGGTAGATGTGGCGCGCCCGCGGATCCTCCGCCGGCAGGCCCAGCGGCAGCCCGGCCAGCCGTTCGCGGTAGCGCGCGGCCAGGCGTCGGCGCGCGTCCGTCCACGCGTCCAGCCGCCGCAGCTTCACGCGCAGGATCGCCGCCTGCACCTCGTCGAGCCGGCTGCAGTAGCCCAGCTCGACGTGCTGATAGCGGCCGGTGTCGCCGTGGTGGCGCAAGCGGCGCACGTGGTCGGCCAGGTCGTCACGATCCGTGAGTAGCATGCCGGCGTCGCCGCAGGCGCCGAGGTTCTTGGTCGGATAGAACGACAGGCAGGCGGCGTCGCCCCAGCCGCCGACGGGGCGGCCGCCGTGGGTGGCCCCGATGGCCTGGGCGGCGTCTTCGACCAGCGCGAGCCCGTGGGTGCGGGCCAGCGCCGCGATCCGATCGATAGGCGCCGGGTGACCGTAGAGGTGCACGGGAATGATCGCGCGCGTGCGGCGGGTGATGGCGCGCTCCACGGCGCCGGCGTCCAGTGCGTACGTCTCGGGATCGATGTCGACGAAGACGGGCGTGGCGCCGACCATGACGATCGTCGAGGCCGAGGCGACGAAGGAGAACGCGGGCGTGATGACCTCATCGCCGGGGCCGACGCCGACCGCCGTCAGCGCCAGCCGGAGCGCGTCGGTCCCCGAGGCCACGCCGATGGCGTGGCGCACGCCGGCCAGCCCCGCCAGCTCGCGCTCGAGCGCCTCGCCTTCCCCCCCCAGGATGAACCGCGCCGAGTCCAGGACGCGGGCCGCGGCGGCCAGGAGGTCGGCCCGGATGGCGGCGTGCTGGCGGGTGAGATCGATGAACGGAATCACTTGAGGCTCCCTCCCGGGCCGGCGGAACCGGTGGTGCCGCCGAGGCCTCCGAAGCGCGTCGTCAGCGGCGCGCCGACCCCTAAGAGATTCAGTGCGAAGCGCAGCTCGTCCTCGTTCTGGTGGCGGCTGATGAACTCCACCGTGAACGACCAGCACTGCCATTTGAGGTCCACGGCGATGGCATTCTCGACGAAGGTGTTGGTGCGCAGATCCCAGTTGGTGGTGAGCCGGCCGCTGGCCCAGCGCGTGACGTCGGCGCTGAGATTGCCCTGCAGGAAGTTGACCCGGTCCGGCTTGTTGAAGCGGGTGCCCGCCGAGGCCTTCACGGCCCCGACGTCCAGGGACAGGTCCGTGTTGCCGGTCTGAAACCCCTCGCCGGCGTACACGCTGTAGCTGGTATCGCCCCGGAAGCTGAAGATGCGGTGGGGGCTGAGGATCAGGTCGCCGGTCAGGTTGCCCAGCGGCCGGGCCGGGTTCAGCAGCTCGTAGGAGTGCCCCACCACGAACCGCACCAGCTCCCAGCGGACCGGCTCGGTGCCCTCCGGCGCCACCGTCCGGGCCCGCAGGCGGTTGGTGAGCGAGTAGGTGAAGCGGCTCTGCTCGGGGATCGCGTCGATCAGATCGTACTGGGGAATGCGGCTCGCGCGGAGGACGCCCGCTTGCGTGAAGCGCTGGAGGCCGGAACCGTCCAGCCAGGTATAGTTCAGGCGGGGCTCGATGGTGTGCAGGATCGTGCTGATCCCCGCCAGGTCGCCCAGCTCGTACACTCGGGCCGCGCGCGTCTCGAGGTCGCCACCCAGCTCCAGAATCTGCCGCAGCCGCGGCTCGTCGTTCGTCTCCTGCACGGTCAGCCCCCCGTCGCGGGTGAGCCGCGTCCCGGTGACGGTCCGGTCGTAGGCCGTGAGGCGCCCGCCGGCGAACGGGCTCACCGTGAAGAGGCCGGCCACGGGGATGGGCCGCGTGAGGCGGGGGTGGAGATCGACCCGGTTGCCATCGGCGCCGACGTCACGGACGAAGTGCGTGGCGCTCGACTCCACCTCGCCCAGGAGGCCGGGCACCCCCGGCAGCGGCTGGCGGACACTCTCCAGCCGGATGTCCGGCAGGCGCTGCAGCTCCACCGGCCGGCGCTGGGTCAGGTCCTGGTACCAGGACAGGCTGCCCACCACGTTGAGCGTGGGCCGGCTCCACGTGAGGAACACGTTGGAGTCGACCCGCTGGGCGCTCCTTTCCTGAAGCCGCACCGCGTACTCCCGGAACACCAGGTCGTCGGTCACGCCGTTGACGTCCGCGCGGAAGGAGAGCCCGCGGCCGAGGTTCCAATCGTCCCTGACGTGCCACCAGCCGCGGTTGTCGTCGTGCCCCTGTCCCGCCACCTGCTTGCGCTCGGTCTCCTTCAGGTAAAAGCCGCCGACGTCGCCCCGGTGGAGCTCGGACAGGATGTAGCGATACTCGAGGGTCGCGCCGGGGCCCCGCGCTTCGTAGAGATCGAGCGTGATGGTGGCGTCCTGACTGTCGGAGATCGCCCAGAAGAACGGGATCTCGATGAAGTTGCCCTTCCGTGTCGAGCTGCCGAAGCGGGGAAAGAGGAAGCCGGTCTGGCGCTCGCGGCGCAGGGCGGCGGCGAAGAAGGGAAAGAAGGGAATCAGGGGGACGCGCTTCACCCAGAACGAGGCGTTCGTCCCGTAGACCAGCTCGTCGAGCTCGGCCTGGGCCGAGCCGAACCGGAACGACCAGGTGGGAGGATCGTCCTCGCAGGTCGTGAAGACTCCCCGCCGGATCCGGTACTGGCCCTCGCCGAGTCGCTCCATCCGCTCCCCGCCGACCTGATAGTAGGGCGCCACCCGGGCGGTGCCGTGATGGACGACGCCGGTGCCCGTCTTGAAGTTGTACTCGATGCGGTCGCCCCTCAAGTGGTCATCGCCATCGTAGAAGATCACCCGGCCTTCCGCGACCGTGTCGCCCGTGAGGCGATTGATCTCCACCCGATCCGCGGTCAGGCGCTGGGTGCCCCGCGTGATCTCGACGTTGCCGACGGCGACCAGGAGATTGTCCGGCCCCACCTCTTCGAGCCGGTCGGCCAGGACGGTGACGTCGCCCCCAGCCGTGGGCACCGTCGCCGAGGTCGGGCGTTGCGCCGCGGCGGGCCCAGCGTCGATGAACGCCCCGGCCACCAGCAGACCGCTCAGCAAGAGGAGGGCGGAGTCAAGAGTCCTCACGAAAAAGGGACTACATGCTATCAGTCCCGTTTTCGATGCGACAGGGGCTATCGCCGGCTCCGGCCAGCTGCGCGAGCACCTCGCCGACCAGAAAGAGCGAACCCGCGATACAGACGATGGAGGTGGCCGACGGCGCGGTGGCCATCGCCAGGGCCTGGGCCGACGACGACGCGATCTCGGCCGCCGGGACGCCGGGCGGCACGACCGCGCGCAGCGCCTCCGGGTCGGCGGCCCGCGGGTTGGCGGCGCGCGTGAGGATCAGCCGCTGGGCGACGGGCGCGAGCTCCTGGAGCATGGCGGCGGCGTCCTTGTCGCGCGAGATGCCGAGGACGAGCGTGAGGGGCTCGCCGCCGAAGTTCTCGCGGAGCGACGCCGCCAGGGCGCGGGCGCCCGCCGGGTTGTGGGCGGCGTCGAGCACGAGCCGGGGACGGCCGGGGACGAGCTGAAAGCGGCCGGGCCAGCGCGCGCGCTCGAGCCCCTCGCGGATGGCGGCGTCGCCGGCGCCGAGCTGGCGGGCGGCGGCGACGGCCAGGAGCGCGTTGGAGGGCTGGAAGGTGCCGAGCAGCCGCACATGCAGCCGAGCCAGCGCCCAGCCGGGCCCGCGGCAGGCGATGAGCTGGCCGGCCAGGCTCCGCTGTTGCACGCTCACCTCGAGGTCACGCCCCTCCAGGAGCAGCGGGACGCCGGCGGCGGCGGCGCGCGAGACGATCACCGCCGTCGCCTCGGGCGCCTGGGCCGCCGCCAAGGCGACACCCGAGCGGATGATGGCAGCCTTCTCCGCGGCGATGGCCTCGAGCGTCGTGCCCAGCCACGCCTCGTGATCCAGGTCGATCCGGCTCAGCACCGTCACCGCCGGCGCGCCGACGGTCGTCGCGTCCAGCCGTCCCCCGAGGCCGACCTCGAGCACGGCGACCTCCACGCCTTCGCGGGCGAAGTGATCGAGGGCCAGCGCCGTGGTGGCCTCGAACGTCGTGGCGTCGAAGCGGGCGATGAGTGTGCCGAGCGCCTCCACGCCGTCGACGACGCCGTCGGCGGCGATGGGCTCGCCGTTGACGCGGATGCGCTCGCGGAAGGAGACGAGGTGGGGGGAGGTGTACAGGCCCACCCGGCGGCCGGCGGCCTTGAGGATGGTCGCCAGCATCGCCGCGATCGAGCCCTTGCCGTTGGTGCCTCCGACCTGGACGAGCGGGTAATGCGCTTCGGGGTGGCCCAGCGCGGCCAGCAGCCCTTCAATGCACTCCAGGCCCTGGCGCATGCCCGCGTGCTCGCCGCCGCGAAGGGCGAGCAGCCGGGCCACCGCCTCGGCGTAGGTCATCCGGACGGCGGCTGGTCCGCGAAGAAGGCGAGCAGGCGACGCAGCGTCTCCTTGAGATCGCGGCGCTCGACGATGAGATCGAGCTGGCCGTGCTCGAGGAGGAACTCGGAGCGCTGGAAGCCCTCCGGGAGCGGCTGGCGGATGGTCTCGGCGATGACGCGCGGTCCGGCGAAGCCGATCAAGGCCCGCGGCTCGGCGACGATCACGTCGCCGAGCATGGCGAAGCTCGCGGTGACGCCCCCGGTGGTGGGATCGGTGAGCAGGGAGATGTAGGGCAGGCGCTCGCCCGCCAGGCGCTCGAGCGCGGCGCAGGTCTTCGCCATCTGCATCAGGGAGAGAATGCCCTCCTGCATGCGGGCGCCGCCCGAGGCCGACACGATGATGACCGGGACGTGCTTGGCGATGGCCAGCTCGATGGCGCGGGTGAGCTTCTCGCCCACCGCCGAGCCCATGCTGCCCCCCAGGAAGGCGAAGTCGAAGGCGCAGAACACGGTCGGCAGCCCTCCGATGCGCGCCAGCCCCGTGACCACCGCCTCCGTGTTGCCGGTCTTCTCGCGCGCCGCGCGGAGGCGGTCGCGGTAGCGCTTGGTGTCCTTGAAGCCCAGCGGATCCGCGGAGGCGACCCCCCGGTCGTGCTCTTCGAACGAGCCCTGATCGACGAGCTGGGCGATGCGCTCGCGCGCGCTGATGCGGAAGGCGTACCGGCACTTCGGGCAGACGCGCCCGGCGCGCTCGACCTCGGCGCGGTAGACGATCTCCTTGCAGGAGTCGCACTTGATCCACAGGCCCTCGGCGATGACGACCTTCCGGCCCTTGGCCTCCCCCTCACCCTCGCTCTTGCGTCTAAACCACGCCATGCCTTACTCCGATGCCGATCGCGACGTCCGCGATCGGGAGACTCGCGGCTGGCGCTCGCTCGTTGGGGCGCCGCCGAGCTTCGCCGCGCTCGAAGCATCCGGGCGGGGCTGGGCCCGGGTGCTCCTGTGGAGACCCGTATCCTCTGGGGGTCGAGGGAGTCTCGCGTCACCATCATGGCCCGACGACGCCGCCACGCGCCCAGTGGATAGCGTGGTCGACACAGGAGCACCCGGGCCCCGCCCACGCAGAGGCTGTTTGAGCGAGGCGATGAAATCGCCCACGTCCGAAATGAGCGTCGGCGAGCCCGCGCGTTCTTCCACGAGGCGGACGATCGCCGAGCCGACGATCACGCCATCGGCCAGCCGGCCGACCGCGGCGACCTGCTCGGGTCGACCGATCCCGAAGCCAACGCACACGGGCTTGGCGGTGACGAGCCGCAGCGCGCGGACCTGGGCCTCCAGCTCCCGGGAGAGCGCCGCGCGCTCGCCGGTGACACCCGTCAGCGAGACCAGATAGATGAAACCACGGCTGCGCCGCGCGATCAGGCGGAGGCGGTCGGTGGTAGAGGTCGGCGCTGCCAAGTGGACCACGTCGAGCCCGACCGGCTCGGCTTCGGCGCCGAGCGGCCCGGCCTCCTCGGGCGGCAGGTCGGCGACGATGACGCCATCGACGCCCGCTTTGGCTGCGGCCTCGGCGAACGGACGGAGCCCGAAGGCGAGCACCGGGTTGTAGTAGGTCAGCAGCACGATGGGCGCCCGCACCTCCGCGCGCAGGGTCTTGACGGTCTCCAGCACGCGCGCCAGCGAGGCGCCGGCGGCCAGGGCCCGCTGGCCCGCCCGCTGGATGACCGGTCCGTCGGCGAGGGGATCGGAGAAAGGCACGCCCAGCTCGATGACGTCGGCGCCCCGACGCTCGGCCTCGGCGGCCAGCCGGGCGGTGGCCTCGAGCGACGGGTCCCCCGCGGTGAAGTAGGTCACCAGGGCCCGCTCGCCCGACGCGCGCAGCCGCTGGAACGTCGTGGCCAGGCGGGTCATCGCGCCCCGCCTTCCAGGGCCTTGGCCACCACCTGCACGTCTTTGTCGCCACGGCCCGAGAGCCCGACGACGATCGCTTTCGATCTCGGCAACCGCTTGGCCAGCTGCATGGCGTAGGCGACGGCGTGCGCTGATTCCAGCGCCGGCATGATGCCCTCCAGACGCGCCAGCGCCTGGAAGCCCGCAAGCGCCTCCTCGTCGGTGACGGCGACGAACTCGAACCGCCCGGTGTCCTTGTAGTAGGCGTGCTCGGGCCCCACGCCCGGATAGTCGAGGCCCGCCGAGATCGAGTGAGCGGTGGCGATCTGGCCGTCGTCGTTCTGGAGCAGATAGGTCATGCACCCGTGGAGCACGCCCACGCTGCCGGCGCTGAGGCTGGCGCCGTGCTTCCCGCTGGCCAGGCCGTGGCCGCCCGCCTCCACCCCCACGATCCGCACGCGCCGGTCGCCGATGAACGGATGGAACAACCCGATCGCGTTCGACCCGCCGCCGACACAGGCCACCAGCACGTCGGGCAGGCGCCCCAGCGCGGCCAGGGCCTGGCGACGCGTCTCCCGGCCGATCACGGCGTGGAAGTCGCGCACCATCACGGGATACGGATGGGGCCCGAGCGCCGAGCCGAGCAGGTAGTAGGTGGTGCGGAGGTTGGTCACCCAGTCGCGCAGCGCCTCGTTGATCGCGTCCTTCAGCGTCCGGCTCCCGGCGTCGACGGGGACGACGCGCGCGCCGAGCAGTCGCATACGAAAGACGTTCAGCGCTTGTCGCTCGACGTCCGCCGTGCCCATGTAGACCTCGCACTCCAGCCCCAGCAGCGCCGCCGCGGTGGCGGTGGCCACGCCGTGCTGGCCCGCCCCCGTCTCGGCAATGAGGCGCGCTTTCTTCATGCGGGCGGCCAGCAGCCCCTGCCCGAGCACGTTGTTGATCTTGTGGGCGCCCGTGTGGCAGAGGTCCTCGCGCTTGAGGTAGATGCGCGCGCCGCCCACGTGCTCGGAGAGATGGCCCGCGAAGTAGAGGGGCGTCGGCCGCCCGGCGTAATCGCGCAACAGGCCGGCGAGCCGGGTCTGGAAGCGCCCATCCCGCTTGGCCCGGAGGTAGGCCCGCTCCAGCTCGATGAGCGGCGCCATCAGCGTCTCCGGCACGAAGCGGCCGCCGTAGCGCCCGAAGTGTCCCGCGGCGTCGGGCAGGCGCGTCATGAGAGGCGCTTGGCTTCCGCGATGAACCGCCGGACCTTGCCCGCATCCTTCCGGCCCGGCGCCGCTTCCACCCCCGAGTTGACGTCCACCGCGTAGGGGCGCGCGACGGCGATGGCGCGCGCCACGTTGTCCGGCGTCAGGCCGGCCGAAAGAACGATCCGCCACCGAGCGGAGGCCAGGTCGCGGGCGATCTCCCACTCGATGGGCTGGCGCGGCTCGCCCTCGCTCCAGCGGCAGGCGCTGTCGAGCAGGATGGCCGCGCAGCCCCGATAGCGCTCCGTCAGAGCGGCCGCCGACGGCACGCGCCCTCCGGCCGCCGCGCTGAGGGCCAGCTTGATCGTCTTGATCGCGGGCAGTGCGAATTGAGCGAGCTCTTCCGGGGGCTCGTCGCCGTGGAACTGCAAGGCCCGCAGCCCGCAGGCCTCGGCCACCGCCTTCACGTGGCCGGCCGGATGGTCCCAGAACACGCCCACCGGCGTGACGAAGGGCGGCAGGCGGCGGATGACCGGCGCCGCCTGCTCGGCCGTGAGGAAGCGCGGGGTCCCCTCGACGAAGATGAAGCCGAGCGCGTCGGCCCCGGCCTCGACCGCCAGCAGGGCGTCCTCGAGGTTGGTGATCCCGCAGATCTTGACCCTCACCATTGCGGTCACTCGGCCGCGCCCGGTTCCAGCGTCAGCTCCCGGACCTTGGCGGCCACGTCGCCGGCTCGCACGAGCCCCTCGCCGACGAGGACGGCGTGGGCGCCCTTCGCGACGACGGCGCGCACCTGCGCGGCGGTGAAAAAGCCGCTCTCGCTCACCACGATCGGCCCGGGCGGGATCAGCGGAAGCAGCTCGAGCGTCGTCTCCACTCGCGTCTCGAACGTGTGCAGGTTGCGGTTGTTGATCCCGAGGATCCGGGCGCCGACGGCCAGCGCTGTCTCGATCTCGGCCGCGGCGTGGCATTCGACGAGCGCGGCCAGCCCCAGCTCCTTCGCCGCCTGCTGGAGGTCGCGGAGCTGTGGCGCCTCGAGGATGGCCACGATGAGGAGCGCGGCGTCCGCGCCGGCCGCCCGCGCCTCCCAGAGCTGGTACTCGTCCAGGATGAAGTCCTTGCGGAGCAGCGGCACCTCGACCGCGGCGCGGATCGCTCCCAGGAAGTCGAGACTCCCCTGGAAGTACTTCTCGTCGGTGAGCACGGAGATGGCGTGCGCGCCGTGGCGCGCGTAGAGGCTCGCCAGCCCGACCGGGTCCAGGTCGGGGGCCAGGACGCCACGGGAGGGCGAGGCCTTCTTCACCTCGGCGATGAGCCGGACCCGGCCGGGCGCCGGCCGGAGCGCCTCCTCGAGATCGCGCGGCGGTGGGAGATCGCGGCAGCGCGCCTCGAGGACGGCCCGGGGCGTGGCGCGGCGCCGCCGCTGAAGCTCGTCGCGCTTGTCCCGAACGATCGTGTCGAGGATCGTCATGCGCCTAGAAATCCTGGCGGAGCCCCCGACGTCCTGGTACCTCCAGCGGCACCGCCGCGAGCTGGTCGAGGACGAACTCGCGGATGGTCCGGGGCGGCGGCAGGTCGCGCACGATGCGGCCTGCGGCCAAGAGCGGCTTGAGCAGGGCGTCCCACACAGGCTCGCCTCGGGCGGGCGTGCCGGCGGCAGCGCCGGCGCCCGGCGGCGTCGCACTCCACACAGGCTCCCCGCACGCGCAGGGCGCGGGCCGCTTGGCGGCCGGGACGACGACGGTCGCGCGGCAGCCCCGGCAGCGGAACACCTCCTTGGCGCCCGACCACTTGCCGCGCTTGGCGATGGCGTGCCCCTCGATCTCCATGATGTCGAGGGCGAAGTTCAGCACGGGGGCGTTGGCGATAGAGGTGCCGACGCCGTACGCGTCGACGACCGGGTTGAGTCGGAGGATCTCGTACTCGTCGATGCCCCCCGAGGCGATCATCTTCACGTGATCGAAGCCGCGCAGGTCGAGCTCCCAGCGGACCTCCTCGATGATCCGGTAGAAGTCGCCCCGGCGCGACGACGGGGTGTCGAGCCGGACGGCGTAGAGGTCCTTGCCCAGGGCTTCGGCGACGCGGATGGCCTCGAACTTCTCGTCCTGGAGCGTGTCGATGAGCGCCACCCGGCGCACCTTGGGGTCGATCACCTCGTGGAAGGCCTGGAGCGCCTCGACCGTGTCGCCGACCATCAGGACGAGGGAGTGCGGGATCGTTCCCATCGGGTCGGCGTCGATCAGCTCGGCCGACTTCGTGACCGCCACGCCGTCGCACCCGCCGATGAACGCGTTGCGCTCGATCATCGGGGCCAGCGCGGGGTGCATCCGGCGCGCGCCGAAGGAGATCACCTGGCGCTCACCCGCGGCTTTCTTGCAGCGCGCGGCCTTGGTGGCGATGCCCGCGGCCTGGCACAGGAGCCCCAGGAGCGCCGTCTCGTACTGCGCCCACTCGACGTACGTGCCCTCGATGACGAGCACGGGCTGGTACGGCTCGAACACGGTGCCCTCGTCCATGGCCCGGACGTCCACCGGCAACCCTTCCAGCAGCACGGCGGCTTCCTGAATGCCGGCGAGAATCCCCCACCGCCAGTCGTCGGGCAGACTCTTGAGATAGACCTCCGCCTTGACACGCTTGCGGTCCTGGCGGTGCCGGAGGATCTCCACGGTCCGGATGAAATAGACGTCCGACACCTCGCCGCGCTTGATCTCGGCGTCGGAAGCAGTGTGAAATGGGCGCTTCGGGGTCGTCATGCGTGGGCCAACGTGCTGGAAATTCTGGCAGAACCCCCCCGGCAAGTCAACGTCCGGGGCCGGGGGCGGGGTGGGGGCACGCCCCCGGAGACCCGTATAGCGCGTAGAGTGCCAGGCTCGGGCGTTTAGGAAGCTCACGGCGGTGGTCGTTAGCGTGGTCGACGGGGGCGTCCCCCACCCCGCCCCGGCCCCGCCCTAAAGCTTCAGCGACTTGAGGTAGGCGCGGAACTCGTCGGCGAGGTCGGGGCGGGCCAGCGCGAACTCGACGGTGGCCTTCAGGAAGCCGAGCTTGTCGCCCGTGTCGTAGCGCTTGCCCTCGAACTCGACCGCGTACATCGGCCGCCGCTCGCGCAGCCGCCGGAGACCGTCGGTGAGCTGGATCTCGCCCTGGCGGTCGGGCGCCGTGTCGGCCAGGATGCCGAAGATGTCGGGCGTGAGGACGTAGCGCCCGATGATCGCCAGGTCGGACGGCGCCTCGTCGGCCCGGGGCTTCTCGACCATCTCGGTGATCTCGTACACCCGCGTGCCGTTGGGGCTCTTGACGGGACGCCCGGCCACGACTCCGTACTGGTGGATGCGCTCGCGCGGCACCCGCTCCACCGCGATGACGGATCCCCCGTGGTAGTCGAAGACGTCCAAGAGCTGCCGCATGCAGGGGGTGGACGCGTTGCCGATGATGTCGTCCCCCAGGAAGACGGCGAAAGGCTCCTGGCCCACCAGATTGCGGGCACACAGGATGGCGTGGCCCAGGCCCAGCGGCTCCTTCTGGCGCACGTAGCACACCGAGGCCAGCTCCGAGATCGTCTTGATCTGGGCCAGCTCCTCCACCTTACCGCGATCGTTCAGGTAGTACTCCAGCTCGAAGGCGGCGTCGAAATGGTCCTCGATGGCGCGCTTGTTGCGCCCCGTCACGATGATGATCTCGCTGAGGCCGGAGGCCACCGCCTCCTCCACCACGTACTGGATGGTGGGCTTGTCGACCAGCGGCAGCATTTCCTTGGGCTGGGCCTTGGTGGCCGGCAGAAAGCGGGTCCCCAGCCCGGCGGCGGGGAAGACAGCTTTGCGTACCGTCATGGCAGTGGCTCCTTCGCCTTCATGATACCCCGGGGCGCCGCTCAGGCCGCGCGGCGCGGCCGGGTGGCGGAGGCGTCGGGGCGGCGGGCCCGGCGCGCGGAGATCACGCTGAAGGCGACGAAGTAGGTCGCGAGGCCGGCCGCGGTGCCGACGACCGTCGTGCCGATCAGCAGCGCGAGGGAGAGCTCCTGGAAGAGCGCGGTGGCGGCGCTCCACGACAGGCGGCCCGGGTGCTCGATCAGGAACGTCACCCAGGCGTCGCGCGTGCCGTCAGGGTCGGGCACCAGGAGCCCGCCGATCTTCAGCGCCGCGCCGTACACGAACGGCGCGAACCAGGGGAGGTTGATCCACGTCCCCGTGATCGTGGCCGCGCGGTTGAGCCGGAAGATACTGGCCACCACGATCGACAGGATCGTCTGCAACCCCCAGAACGGCGAGCAGCTGATGAAGACGCCCACGGCCAGCGCCAGCGCAATCCGCGCCGGGGGGTCGTCGAGATGCAGCACCGCCCGCAGCCGCGCGGCGAGCAGCCGCCACCAGGCCCTCATGCCGGCCGCCCGCGCCCCGCGCCCTCGAGCACCGCGATGATGGCCAGCACGCACGCCGCCTGGACGAGCAGGAGCACCGCCGCCCGGGTGGGGGCGCCCTCCAGCAGCAAGGCCGAGAGCCCGAGGGTCGCCGAGATGAAGTAGATGAGGAAGACGCTCTCCGTCTTGGTGAGCCCCAGCGCCTGGAAGCGGTGGTGGATGTGGTCCTTGCCCGTAAAGGCGAGCCACTGGGGCAGGGAGTGCACCTTGCGGGTCACCACGCGCACGATGCTCACAAAGACGATGTCGAACAGGGGGACGCCGAGGATGAGCATGGGGGTGAAGAGTGCCACGACGGGGTCATTTTCCGCCCACTCGCCCATTACCGCCAGCCCTGCCAGCGTGAAGCCGATGAAGGAGGCGCCGCTGTCGCCCAGGAAGATCCGGGCGCCGCCGGGACGGAAGTTGTAGGGCAGGAACCCCAGGCAGGCGCCCACCAGCGCCGCCGACAGGAACATGAGGTAGCGCTGGTCGGTCTGGAGCGCGGTGATGCTGAAGAAGACGCCGGCGATCGCGCCGAGCCCGGCGGCCAGCCCGTCCATGCCGTCGAGGAACTGGATGGCGTTCGTCACCGTAAGAAACCACAGGAGCGTCAGAGCGGCGTTGAGCCCCACGAAGCCTGGCACCCACGACGGCACGGTGTGGAGGGTCACGCCGTAGAGCATCGCCACCACCACGCCGCTCACCTGGCCCGCGAGCTTGACGCGGGCGGGCAGCTCGACCACGTCGTCGAGGACACCTACCGCGACGACGATCGAGGCGCCCAGGGCCACGCCCTTGAGCTGGAGCGAGAAGTGGAAGTTGGCCAGCACCGTCACGGCAAAGGCGAAGTAGACGGCGGCGCCGCCGAGCAGGGGCGTGGCCACCGCGTGCACCTTGCGGGCGGTCGGCTGGTCGAGCACGCCCCGCCAGAGGGCATAGCCGCGTACCAGCGGCACCGCGAAGAAGGCCATGGCGAACGCGACGGCGGTGAGGTAGAGCCACAGCAGCTCCGCGTGATGGAACCAGCGGCGCACGGGCGGCGCGAGCAGGGCGACCACCACCGCCAGGCGGAGCACCGTGGGCCACGGCTCGCTCACGCGGCCAACGCCTCCCCGAGCGCCGCGGCGACGGCGTCGACCTCGGCGTCGGTCAACGAGGGATAGCAGGGCAGCGACAGCGACTGCGCCCACAGGCGCTCCGCCTCCGGGTACCCGGAGAGCCCGAGCGCGCGATGGATGGGGCGGAAGACGGGCCGGCGGGCGGCGATGCCGCGCGCCTCGAGCCCCGCGATCACCGCGTCCAGCGGCCGGTCGATGGCCACGATGAAGCGATGATAGACGTGGCGCTCTTGGGCATCGGCGGGCAGCCGGCACGGCACGCCGCCCAGCCGTGCCCGGTAGCGGGCGGCGATGGCGCGGCGGCGCGCGATGAACGCGTCGAGGCGGCCGAGCTGACTGCGCCCCAGCGCGGCCTGCATGTCGGTCAGCTTGTAGTTGAAGCGCGGCGCCAGATCGTCGCGCTCGTCGTAGTCCCGGGCATCGCGCGCCCGGCTCACCAGCGCGGCGGGCCCCGCGACCGCTCCCCCTTCGCCGGTGGTCAGAAGCTTCGTCGCATAGAAGGAGCAGACCGCGATATGCCCCAGGCTGCCCGCGGGGCGCCCGCCCACGCGCGCGCCCAGCGTCTGGGCACAGTCCTCCAGCAGCGGCACACCCAGGGCCGTGAAGGGCGTCGGATCCACGGCCAGACCGAAGGCGTGGGGCACGATCAGGCAGCGGGTGCGGCCGGTCAGGCGGCGCTTGGCGTCATCGGCCGACAGCGACAGCGTCGCCGGGTCGGCGTCGGCCAGGACAGGCAGGGCGCCGCAGCGGGTGACGGCGTGGTGGAGCGCGTCGCACACGTAGGTGGGGATGATCACCTCGTCGCCGGGGCCGACGCCGAGCGCCCGGAGGGCGAGCTCGAGCGCGGCGCTGCCCGAGCTGACGGCCGCCGCGGCCTCCACGCTCAGGCGGGCGGCGAGCTCCCGCTCGAAGGCGGCGACCTCGGGGCCCTGGGCGAGCCCGCCGGAGCGGACGACGCGGGCGACGTGCTCGACGTCGCCCGCGCTCACGGTGGGCCGGGAGTGCGGGATCAAATATCCAGCAGCAGCCGGACGGACTGAAACGCCTCCGCGTACTTCACGCGCGCCTGGATACCCCGGAAGTTCGCGCACGACACCGCCAGCTCGAGGATCGTCAGGTCCTCGATGTTGGTCTTGGCCACCTGGGAGCGGTGGGCCTCCAGGCAGGCGAGCTTCTTGTCGAGCACCTTCTCGATGTTCGTGTAGCAGTTCGGCGTGAAGTTCTGCGTGGACGGGACCTCGAAGAAGAGGAAGTTCGGCACGTAGCGGGTGGCCGAGACGGCGCCCTGGGCGAGGTTGCGGTGATCCTGGTGGGTGTCGTCGGGGGAGTTCACGAAGATCATCGCCGGCCGGACGTCCCGGATGACCGACTCGATCCGCACGATGAGCTCGCGGTTGTAAGGGACCTCGGTGTCTTTGTAATCGCCCCAGAACACCTGGCGGGCCCCTATCACGACCTTGGAATCGTCCTGCTCGCCCCGGCGAACAGACGCGTCGCCGCCCAGAGCGCCGTCGGTGGCGACGAACAAGAAGACGTCGTGGCCCTTCTGGGTGTACTGGGTGAGCGTGCCGCCGCAGCCGTACTCGATGTCGTCCGGATGGGCGCCGATGGCGAGGACGTTCACCGCTGGTCAGCCCCCCCGGGGTTCCGGGCCGAGGCGCGTCCATTGGTTGCCATGGCGGAGAATCGCCAGCGCCGCGTCACCGTGCGTCAATAATAAGTCAAGTGCCGAGAGAAACGGGACGAATTCTCCATGCGGCTGGGGGTAGACGGGGTGCACGTACTGCTGGGCCTGCACCTCGATGCCGGCCTCCGCGAACTGGGGGAGGTCCATGTACTGGGCGCCGTCGCGGCCGGCCAGGTAGACGGTGGCGCCCACCGCGCGACAGAGCTCGACCAGGCGCCGGCTGGGATCCCTGGTGGTCACGCCGAGCTCGGACGCCAGGCGCGCCGGCGTCACGATGCCGACGGCGCCGGCCAGCCAGCGAGCGCTGGCCACCGCCAGCGGCGCCAGCCGCGTCCAGGCCCGGGCGTAGAAGTCGCCCAGCTCGGGAGCGTAGCGCTTGAAGTGGGACGCCCGGGCGTACGCGTGCTCGATCGCCACCAGGTGGCGCCGGGCCCAGGCCTGCGTCGTATCGATCTCGACGTCGGCGATCGAGACCCCCAGGCGAGCGCGTACGGGCACGGTCAGCCAGTGCGGCCCCTCCCTCGTCTTGATCTGGTTCCGGTTCTGCCAGCCGTTCTTCTCGTACTGCACGGTATCGAGGAAAATGAAGAGGTCGGCCTCCGCCCATTTCGCCAGGTAGCCGAGCCACGGCAGGTAATGGGGCTGGTGGATGGCGACCTTCATGATCCCGTGACGAAGATCGGGCTCGTCAGCAGGCGGTGGGGCGCGGTGGAGCGCGCGTCCAGCCGGAACACCACCGAGCGCCGCTCCACCGCGTCGCGGTACACGGCGCGGAACGGCGTCCGGCCCGTCCACGCCTCGGCCACCTCGCCGTTGCGCAGGAGCGTCACGCGCACCGGCAGGCCAGCGGCGTCGGTGACGTCGACGGCCACGCGCACCTCGATGGGCGTGCCCGCCGGAAGGCGCAGGGTCTCGCCCGAGATCACGGTCGCCTCGCCGCCCGCGATCGAGAAATCGGCCAGGACCAGCCCGACCTCCAGCGTCCGCGACAGCGCGTACAGCCGACCGCGCTTGAGCGCGTCGAGCACCGCCGCCTCCGACTTCTCCGTCTTGAGGAAGACAGTCTGCACCGTACTCAGGCGCTTGCCGGTAGTGAGACCGTGGAAGCCGGACTCGCCGACCGCCCAGGCCGGGCGGCTCCGCTCACCGGCGGCATACTGGGCCAGCAGCCGGTCCCAACCGCCACCGGGATCGACCACGCGAGTCGCCTGCTCGTAAAGCCCGCCGAGGGCCGTGTAGCGGAAGGTCTTCAGGAGATCGTCGGTGTACGGCTCGGTCTCCCAGGAGACGCGGACGGGACCGACCCACCGCTCGCCCGCGTCCGTCGCCTCGGGAAACGACCACACCGTCGCGCCGCCCAGGCTTTCGACGCGATCGATCAGGGCCTGGTGGGGGGCGAGGCCGTGGTCCTCCCACGGCGGATAGCGATCCACGGTGAACGGCCAGGCGCGCACCAGGGTCAGGACGCCGAGCCCGACGACGAGGACGCCGGAAAACCGCGAGCGCTGCCGGATGATGACGATCGTCCGGCCGATGCGACGCCGGCGGCGCCGCTTCACGAGGAGCAGCGCGATGCCCGGGATCACCAGGAGGCCGGGCGCCGCCTCCAGCGCCGACTGCCACGTGTAGATCGCCTCGTGCTGGTTGCCGGTGACCGGCAGGGACGCCAGCGCCTGGGCGTCGGTGAGGCCGAAGACCAGGAGGTTCTTCTGCGTGTTGTGCGCCGTGAGCGCCAGCGGCGAGCCCGTCCAGTAATAGTGCGGGATGACCTCGACGCCGGGGAGCAGCAGCACGCGCGGATACTGCCGGCGCACCTCGGCCACCCGCGCCAAGTAGCGCTCGAGACCGAAGTCGAGCACGCTCCGCTCCTGGTGGGCCACGCGCGTCAGCGCGCGGAACGGCGGCACGCCGTACTCGATCCGGATCAGGTAGTTCTCGGCGAGCAGCAGCGCTTCGACCCCTTGCTGCTCGGCAGTCCGCGCCAGGTCTTCCAGAGGAAAATCGCCGGTCGTGATGTCGGAGTGAGCGTGCAGGACGGCGGGGAGCCGCTCCAGCGCGTCGGCGGGCCCAGCGGCGGCAACGACGCCGAGGGCGAGGACGGCCAAGGCGGCCCACGTCATCGCAGCCCCTTGTCGCGGACGAGTGCGTCGTACACCGCGAGCAGCCGGGCCTCGGCGACGGTCGTCGAGAACTGCTCGGCGCGGGCGCGCGCGGCCTGGCCCAGCTTGGCGCGCAGCCTGGCGTCGCGCCCCAGCTCGACGACGGCCGCCACCAGAGCGTCGGTATCGTCCGGAGGGATGAGCCGCCCGCACTCGTCGTCTCCGATCACGGAGGGAATGCCGCCCACTGCGGCGCCGATCACCGGCAGCCCCAGCGCCATCGCCTCCACCACCGCCCGTCCCATTCCCTCGTTCCGCGAGGGCGCCGCGCAGACGTCCGCCGCCGCCAGGTAGTCGACCAGCCCCTGGGCGGCGCCACCGACCACACCCCCGAAATGCACGCGCGCGGCCACCCCCAGGGCGGCGGCGCGGCCCTCGAGCGCCGCGCGCTCGGGTCCGTCGCCGACGAGGACGAGCCGGGCTCCCGGCACCTCGGCCAGCAGGCGCGGCAGCGCGGCCACGAGCAGGTCGAAGCCCTTGACGCGTACGAGCCGGCCGACGCCGACGACGACGAAGGCGTCAGGGGCGATGCCGAGGCGGGCGCGGGCCTCGCCGCGGGCCGGCGCGCTGGCCCGCAGCGCGGCCGTCGGCACGCCGCTCGGCACCACGACGAACTGCGCGGGGCGGCCGATGCGCTGGGCGAGGTGCTCGCTGGTGCCCCGCTCGGTCAGCGCGACGATCCGGTCGGTCCAGCGGGCGGCGCGGCGCTCGAGCGCGATGAAGAAGGCCGACCGCCGGGGACCGTAGTAGCCGTAGAAGATGTGCCCGTGGGGCTGATGGATGACCGCGGGCACGCCGGCCAGGCGCGCGGCCAGGCGTCCGACGAAGCCCGCCTTGGAGGTGTGCGTGTGGACGACGGCCGGACGCTCGCGACGCATCAGCCGCGTGAGGGTCAGGAGCGCGGCGAGGTCGCCGCCGGGCGAGACCTCGCGCCGCAGCGCGGGGACGTCGATGATGCGGCAGCCGCGGCGCCGGGCGTCGTCGACCGTGGGCGCGTCCGACTCTGCGATACCCACGGCCAGCGCGCAGTCGTACCCCGCGCGCGCCAGCGCCACCACCTGCCCCAGGGTGTTCTCCGACGAGCCGCCCAGCGTGAGCCGGGTGATCACGTGCAGGACGCGGATCACGGGCGAGCGTCACCCTCCCGCCGGCAGGCGTACAGCTCGATCGAGGGCGCCAGCAGCCACCGGCGGCCCGAGAGCGTCTCCACGACGCGGACGCCGGCGGCGAGGCCCGCGCGGAGCCAGCCGGGAAGCTCGCCGGGCTCGGCGTCCGCCCACGCCGGGCCCTCGGCCGTCAGCGACGAGTTGCGCACGACGAGCACCCGGAAGCCGGCGCGCTCGACGAGGCAGCGGAGCCCGCGCGCGGTGAACGAAAAGAGGTGGAGGACTGGGTAGACGTTCAGGCGGAAGCGCCGCGCCAGCGGACCGACCCACCCCAGCACACGCAGGCTCGGCCGGTGAAAGGCGCCGTTGGGAACGCGGATCACCAGCGCGCCGCCGGGGGTCAGCACCCGGCGGGCCTCGGCGAGGACGCGCGCCGGGTCGGGCAGGTGGTCGAGCACGTTGATCAACGTCACCGCTTCCACTGAACGGTCGCGCAGCGGGATCTCCGCACTGTCGGCCTGAATCACGGGACCGCCGGACACCGTGCGGGCGACGGCGCAGGCCTCGTAGGCGACGTCGCTGCCGACGCTGCGCCAGCCGAGCTTCGCGGCCGCAACCATCAGCTGCCCGCCGCCGCAGCCCAGATCGAGCAGTCGTCGCCCGGCCTCGACGGACCCCAGGCGGGCGAGGAGGGCGGTGAACAGCTCGACGCGCGGCCGCCCGATCCGATCGGGGGCGAAGCGAGCCGGGTAGTCGCGCTCGTAAAACGCGCGGAGCTCGGCGGCGCCCGGACGCGCGCGTCTGGCCGCCGTGCCACAGCCCGGGCAGACCTCATACGGCTGACCGTGGCGGACGAGCCGGGGCGTCGCCTGCGTCCCGCAGACGGAGCACGCCCGCGGCGGGGCCGCCGCCTCCGGGCGCTCAGCCAGCGTCTGCAAGGTCGTCTCCAGATCGCCGATCGAGCGCTCCCAGCCGTAACGCGTCTCGGCGTGGCGGCGGCTGGCGTCGCGGAGCCGCCGGGCGCCGGCCGGATCCTGGACCACCGAGTGGAGGAACCGCCCGAGATCCTGCGCCATCGCTTCCGCGGACACACCCCGGAAGACCAGTGCGGGGGCCAGCGGGACCAGGATCTCGGGGGTGGCGCCGACCGGAGTGCCGAGCACGGGCGTGCCGCAGGCGAGCGCCTCGACCGTCACCAGGCCGAACCCCTCGAGCGCCCGCGTGGGGAGCACGAACGCGTCGGCCGCCCCGTAGTACCGCGGCAGGTCGGCGTCGGCGACGAAGCCCAGGAACTTCACGTGGTCCTCGAGGCGCAGCGACGCGGCCAGCGCCTCGAGCTCGCGACGCAGCGAGCCGGCGCCGCCGATCAGAAGCAGCGTGTCCGGGACAAGCCGGCGGAGCAGGTTCATCGCCCGTAGGAGGTTGTCGAGCCCCATCCGGGGCTCGAGGTTACGCAGGGTGAAGAGCAGCGGCCGCCCGGCCGGCAGGCCCAGCTCGCGGCGGAGCGCCACCCGGTCGCGCGGCGGCTGGAAGCGGTCGAGGTCCACCCCGGCCGGGATCTTTACGATCCGCGCGCGCGGGATCCGATAGAGCTTCCCGACGAGGCTGGCCGAGAAGTCGCTGAGCACGTGGATCCGGGTCGCCCGCGACAGACTCGCGCGCTCGAACAACCAGAGCGCCGCCGCGCCGGCGTACCCGGCGAGGCCCCCGCGGTGCCGGTCCGTCGTACCCCGGCGGGTCCGGTACTCGAGCGGCGCCGGTGAATGAAACGTGTAGAGGCTCGGCAGCCGCCGGCCCACCGGCGAGGTGAGCGCTCCGAAGGCGGCCAGGGGCTGGTGGAAATGCAACACGTCGGCGCCGTGAGCATCCACCTCTTCGGCGACGGCGCGCCGCGCTCCGAGGATCGACGTCCGGAGAAAGCCCCGGAGCGTGCGGCGATCGACGGCGAAGTGCCGGACGGGAACATCGCGATAGACGACCGCGCCTTCGCCGCCGTGCCGGGGCGCGCGGCTGACGACCCGGACTCGATGTCCAGCCGCCGCCAGCCGGGAGGCCTGCTCCCACACCACGCGCTCGGCCCCGCCCAGCACGGCGATGGGCGAGACGTCGGACACGATCAGGATCCTCACTCTCGGGCGCTCCACAGCCCGTGCGTGTCCAGGTATTGCCGCATCCAGAGCTCGGCCATCATGAGCGTCCAGAGCCGGTCGGCGTGGTTCTGCCCGCCCGCCAGGTGCTCGCGCGCGAGCGCGGCCACCGCGGCAGCCTCGAAGAGGCCGCGCGCCTGCACGCGTTCGGGTGACAGGAGATCGTCCAGGAGCGGCCTCAGATCGGTACGCAGCCAGCGGGCCAGCGGGACCGTGAAGCCCTGCTTGCGTCGGCAGAGGATCTCGCGGGGCAGGACGTCGGCGAACGCGGCCTTGAGCAGGCCCTTGAGGCCGAGCCGGGGAAGCTTGGTCGCCGGGGCCAGGCGAAGGCTCTGCTCGACCAGCCGGTGGTCGCAGAACGGCGCCCGCAGCTCGAGCGAGTGGGCCATGCTCATCCGGTCGGCCATGACGAGCAGGTCGTCGGGCAGATAGGTGCTGAGATCGATGCGAAAGGCGCCGTCCACGGGGTCATCGTGACCGAGCCCGGCGAAGGCCGCGCGCTGCACGTCGTCGACGCGTTCGTGCCAGCGGCGGCGGAGCGCCGGCGTGGCCAGGCGCTCGAGGTCGGCGTCGGAGAAGAAGCGCGTCCAGCCGAGATAGCGGTCGGGCAGCGGCTGATCGCCGCCGCCGAAAAACCGCCGGATCCAATTCCCCCAGCTCCGGCTGGCTTCGGACTCGCGCACGAAGCGCTGGGCGGCGGTGGCCGGCAGTGTCCGGAGCCAGCGGGGCAGCCCCGTATAGAGCTCGGAGAAGCGGAGTCCGAGATAGCGCGGGTAGCCGGCGAACGTCTCGTCGCCCCCGATGCCCGAGAGCACCACCTTGACGTGCCGGGCCGTGGCCTGGGCGACGGCCAGGGTGGGGATCGCCGACGAGTCGGCGAAGGGCTCATCGAAGTGGTGGACGATGGTCGGCAGCAGGTCGGCGACGACGGGGGCGAGGATCTCCTCGTGATGGTCGGTCTCGAATCGCCGGGCCACCATTCGCGCATAGGGCAGCTCGTCGTAGGAGGGCGCGCTGGGGCCGAACCCGACCGTGAAGGTGGCGATGCGCTGGCCGGTCACCTCGCGCATGCAGGCCACGACCGCGCTCGAATCGATGCCGCCGGAGAGAAACACGCCCAGCGGCACGTCGCTCTCCAACCGCAGGCGCACCGCCTCGCGCAGCTCGTGGCGCACCAGCGCCGGGGCATCCGCGGGCGCGATGCGCTCGGCCGTCGCCCCGCTCCCGCCAGGCAGCGCCCAGTACCGCGCCAGCCTCAGCCGACCATCGGCGAGCACGGCGGTGTGACCCGGCGGCAGCTTGGCGATGTCGGCGAAGATCGAGCGCGCGCGCGGCGTGTAGCCGAACGCCAGGTAGTGATGGAGGGCGTCCCAGTCGAGGGCGCGGGCGACGGCCGGATGACAGAGCAGCGCCTTCAGCTCCGAGGCGAAGAGGAGCAGCCCGTCGCGGTGCCAGTAGTAGAGCGGCTTCTTGCCCAGGCGATCCCGCGCCAGCAGCAGGCGCCGCCGCGGCCGGTCCCACAGGGCGAAGGTGAACATGCCGCGCAGCCGCTCGACGCACGCGTCGCCGAACGCCTCGTACGATTTCAGAACGACCTCGGTGTCGCTGCGCGTCCGGAAGGCCCGCCCGTGGGCCTGGAGCGTCGATCTCAGGTCCCGGAAGTTGTAGACCTCGCCATTGAAGACGATCCACGCCGACTCGTCGGCGTTGGTGATGGGCTGGTGCCCGGTGTCGAGATCGATGATGGCCAGGCGGGTGGATCCCAGGCCGATCCCCGGCTCGACGTGGAGCCCGTCGTCGTCGGGCCCGCGGTGCTTGAGCACGCGCAGCATCGAGGGCAGCAGCTCGGGGGGCGCGACGCCGACGTATCCGGCGATGCCGCACATGGCCGCTAGTGCCGTTCCAACTTGTTGATACTAAATCTGTCCACGAACGACGTACACGGTGCCTTCCTAGGCGCGAATAGTTGGAACGGCACTAGTTGAGTCGGAGGGGGCGGACGTTACGGCCCCCTCCGAAATTCATAGTCAGTGGGGGCCTCCCGGCCCCCTCCGAGCCTCCCCAGTGGAGATGGCGCCGGCGAAGCCGGCGCTCGAACGAAGTCGGCGTCAACTCCCGGTCGCGTGGCCAGGGCACAGACTTCTTCGACACGCCGCTAGCCGGCGAGGCCGACCGGCGTCACGTGCGGATGGCCGGCGCCGGTGAGCGCGCCACGCGGATGCGCGGCCGCGGTCACGGCGGTCGTTCCCATCTGAGCTCCAGGAGGCTGGGAAGGCCCATAAAAACGTCCTTCCAGCAGTATGCGGGAAGACACGTGCCGGCGCCTAGCGGATCGTAGCCTCCGGGTGCCACGCCAGGAACCGCCGTCTCCCCCGCCGGCCGGGGCCGGTCCTCGACGCGCGGCTGTCAGGAAGCCCGGCCGGCAGGGCGACCTCGCTCGGAGCCGGTGCCGTCGCCGGCCGCGCGCGATGCGGCCGACCAGTAGAGCTCCTGCAATGCTCCGACGCTTCGCGTGAGCGAGAAGTCCCGGACCACACGCTCGCGGCCCCGTCGGCCCATCGCCGCTGCTTCGGCCGGACGATCGAGGAGGAAGAGGACGGCCCGGGCCAAGGCCACCGGATCCTCGGGCGGAATCAGGAGCCCGGTCCGTCCGTCTTCCACGACCTCCGGGTTTCCGCCCACGCGCGTCGCCACCACGGGCTTGGCCAGCGCCATCGCCTCCAGCAGCGCGAAGGGCAGCCCTTCCGAGCGCGAGGGCAGCACCACCACGTCCAAGATCGCGACGAGATCCGCCACGTCGTGGCGGGGGCCGAGGAACACACAGTGGGAGGCCAATCCCAGCGCCGCGGCCCGGCGACGAAGCTCCGGACCCAGCATCCCGTCGCCGACGAAGAGGCAGCGGAGCTGAGGCCACGAGGTCACGAGCGTGGGGAGCGCGGCCACTAACAGATCCGGGCCCTTCTGCCGCGTCAGCCGACCGACGAGACCGATGAGCCGCGTGTCGGGGCTGAGCCCCAGCTCGGCGCGCGCGGCCGCCGGGGGACGTTCGGGGACGAACCGCGCGGGGTCGATCCCGTTCTGGATGACGACGACCTGCTCGGCGGGAAGCCGGTAGCGCGCGACGAGGTCCCGCCCTACCGCGTGTGAAACCGCCACCACGCGATGGGCGAGCGGGCCCGTGAGCCGTTCGGCGGCGACGTAGAGCCGGCGGCGGAGGGCGCCGACCTCGTAGTCGAAGAGCGAGTTGTGGACGGTCGCCAGCACCACCGGCACCCCGACCAGGCGAGCCGCGATCTTGGCGTAGACGTTGGTCCGGGCGCCGTGGGATTGAACGATCATCGGACGCTCCCGACGGAACACCTGGCCGAGCTGCCACAGCGTGCGCGGGCTCAGCAGGCGGGTGTGGAGCGGGACGACGAAGGTCGGGACGCCGAGTGCGGCCAAACGCTCCGTGAGGGCGCCGGTCTCGGGCACCACGACGGTCAGGGCGAAGCGCCGCCGGTCGAGGGCGGTGGCCAGGCGGACGAGGTAGGCCTCGCCTCCGGCCAAGCCGGCGCTCTCGGCCACGTGCAGGACGCGGATCGGCGGTGTCACGGCCGCGCCTGGCCGAGCGCGCCGGTGCGGCCCCGGAGGCCGTCCCAGAGCCCTCTCAGCGAGGCCCCTGTCTCCCGGATCGAGGACGTGGCCAGGGCGTCGGCGGCGATGCGGGCCGCCGCCCCGGCGGCGGCCACGACGGCGGCGAGGACTGGGCGATGGAAGTACCCGCTGGTCCTGATCACCAGCAGCTTGTTCCGGTAGAGATAGTAGAGGCGCTCGGGGGACCGGGTTCCCCCGGGAGCGATCTTGTGCCGCGCCACCCCCCGCGGCTCGTATCGGATCCGCCAGCCGCGCTGTTTGAGGCGCAGGCAGTAGTCCACCTCCCAGTGGTTGATGAAGAAGCGCGGATCGAATCCGCCGACCTCGCGAAAGGCGCGGCGGTCGAGGAGCCAGCAGCAACCGATCACGTAGTCGCAGTCGATCGGCTCGTCCGGATCGGCCTCGCCGTAGCGGGCGCTCCAGCGAGCCACGAAGCCGGCGCCGTGCGCGGTGCAGTCCGGTCGGTCGAAGTAGACCGACCGGGCGCCGACGACGGCGACCCTGCCCTCTTCGGCCACCGCCACCAGCCGGTTGAGCACGTCGGGTGCAACCTCGACGTCGGCGTCGAGACCGAGAATGTAGGTGCCTTTGCTGGCCAGCCGGGTCTCGGCCAGGTTGTAGGGCACGTAGCTCCCCTCGTTCCGGGGGCTGCGGTGCAGGCGAAGGTCGAGCCATCCCTGTCCGCGCATGCGGTCGAAGGCCTCGGCCACGCGCGGCCCGGTGTCGTCCCGGGAGGCGTTGTCCCAGACGACGATCTCGACCTGCCCGCGCGGGTAGTCGAGCGCGCACAGCGACTCCAGGCAGGCCGCCAGAGGCCCGGCATCGTTGTAGGCAGGGATGAAGACGGACACCAGCGGCGCCTCACGCGCGGTCATGGCGCCCGCCGGGCCTTGACGACGCGCTCGAACACATCGGCGGTGCCGCGCACCATGTGCTCGGCGCTGAAGGCGCGCAGCACCGTGTCGCGGGCGGATCGGGCGAGTCGCCGGGCGAGGTCGCGATCGGTGAGCAAGCGCACCAGACCCTCGGCCAGCGCCGCGGGATCTCCGGCGCGCACCAGCAGACCGTTGACGGCGTCGTGCACCGCGGAGGTGACCCCGCCGATGCGGGACACGAGCACGGGCTTCTCCGAGGCCATGGCCTCCAACAGAGCGAACGGCAGGCCCTCCTGGCGCAGGGTGGGGAGAACGAACACGTCGCAGGCCGCCAGGTACTCGGGCGCCCGCTCGTGGGGCACCTCGCCCACGAAGAGGACGTGGGAGCTCGTCCCCAGCCGCTGGGCCAGCGCCTGGCCCTCGGCGAAGTAATCACCCACGCCGGCGACCACCACCCTGACCCGGGGCCAGGTTTCCCTCACCCGCGGCAGGGCTCGGAGGAGGACGTGGAGCCCCTTCTGGCGTGTCACGTGGCTCAGGAACAGCACCATCACCTCGTCCTCGCCGAGGCCCAGCGCGCTCCTGATCGCCGCGCCCCGCTCGGGGTCGGGACGAAAGCGCCGGGTGTCCACGCCGTTATAGACCACCTCGATGCGCTCGCGGGGGACGGGGAACCAGCGCGCCAGCGATCGCGCGACCTCGTCGCTGACGGCGATGATCCGGTCCGCGGCCCACATCAGCGGGAGCTCCCACCTGATATAGTGGTGGGCGAAGGCCAGGACACGGCGTGGCAGTCGGGCGTAGCCGGTCCCGTGGCTCACGCTCTGGCGCACCTCCGACGCGAACATCAGACCCTCGTGGCCTTCCATGAGAGCGACGATGGGCACCCCGGCCTGGCGGCAGAATCGGAGAGCCTGGCCTGGCAGCACGGCCTGCTGGCAGCAGACGACGTCGAACGGCCGCCTCGTGTGCAGCTCGCCCAAGGCCCGCGACAACGCTGACGCCCACCCTCCCCGCTGCGAGCCGAAGCGCGTGCCGGGCAGGGCGTACCGCGTGACGGCCCCGGCGACCACGGCCTCGCCGCCGGATGGGTGGCGGGACGAGAGGATCGTCACCTCGTGCCCCAGTCTGGCCAGCCCTTCGGCGAGAAGCTGACCGTGAACCTCCATGCCGCCCTTCATGCCGTGCCAGACGGTGACGAGCGATACGAAGCACACGTTCATGGGTGCCGGCCGCCGCGGATCGCCGTCATCCGGTGAGCGACTCGTCCGGGTAGAGCGCAAGGGGCCAGTCGTCGTCGGGCCGGTGCCGGATCTTCCGGGCCAGGTAGAAGGTGTAGCAAGCCAGTCCGGGGAACGCGCGGGCCAGCGGCTGGCCCAGGCGCGGGGGCGCTGGATAGAAGACGGCGCCCGCCGTCGCCTCGAGGGAGAGGTTCGGGTTCGATCGAAGCATCCGTGCGAAGGAGCGATGCGTGAGGCCGCGCACGTGGGGCCCGGGAAAGGCCAGGCAGATCGGGTCCCGGCCGAGCAGCAGGTAGACGCGGCTCAAGAGCGACGAGAGGTTGGGGATCCCCAGGGCGACGAACCCGCCGGTCTGCGTCACCCGCATCATTTCACGCAGCGGCGCGACGACCGTCTTGAGATGCTCCAGGACTTGGTTGCACACCACGACGTCGAACGACCGGTCCGGGAACGGCAGCCGCTCCCGCTCGATGTCCACCACGCACACGCGGAACGGGTGGCCCGGCGCGCGGTACTTGTCCTGAGGCTCGACGCCGACGACGTCCTCGAGCGCGAGGTCCCATGTGCTCGCGTAGAGCCGCGTGGCGTAGCCGTCCCCGCAGCCGACGTCGAGCAGGCTCCGGGCGCGGGGGACGCGCCGGAGGAGCGACTGGAAGGCGCTGCGGACGCAGCGCATCTCCTCGCCGGGCCGGAAGAGATGGCTCTTGAGGGCGCCGAGCGTCATGGCGCTCGCTTCTCGGCGGGCGCCGGCGTCCCCGGGGTCCACAGGCCGCCCCCGACGCCATGCTGGACGGTGACGAGCGACAGGACACAGACGTTCATCGCTCTCTGCCGCCGAACCACGCAGCCTTGATCGCGCGGCCCCGGCGTGCATAGAGGACGAGCACCAGAAATGCGTGGAGCGCGTAGGAGGTCAGGTACGCGGCGAGCAGGACGTCGACGGCGCGGAACCACCAGGCGATCAGCAAGAGGACGTAGTGGGTCTCGCGCACGCGTAGGTTCCGCGACAGGTGGCGCGCCGCCAGCGCTGGCGATCCTTCCTCGCCGTCCGACGCCGCCTCGGCGCCGGCGCACACCGGGTGGAGCCGTTCCCGCGCCTCCCGCAGCAGCTCGTCGTACGTCCGCTCCAGGTAGCCCAGCGTCACCGCCAGGAAGCAGGTGGCACCACCGACGCCGAGCCAGAAAAGCGTGCCCTGACCGAAGCCGTCCGGGTAGCGCAGGAGCTCCGGATGACGGAACGCCAGAATGCCGACGACGGCCCAGAATCCAAGATCGATGATCCCGCCACACACGGAATCAAGAAAGCGGCCGTACGGGTTCCCGGTCTTCAGTGTCCGGGCAAGGCTCCCATCGACGCAGTCGAGGAGGTTGAACAGGACGAGCAACGCGAGTCCCGCCGGGTGGAGGACCGCGCGGCCACTCACCAACGCGGCGCAGCCGATGAGCCCGACAACCCCCGAGAGCCAAGACACCGCCTCCGACGTGAGTCCCAGGCGGATGGCGATCCACGTCAGCGCGAAGCCCGCCGGCCGGAAGAGAAAGCGGCTCAGGATCAGGTAGCGCTCGTAGCCGCGCTTCCAGCCGTGGGCGACGCGAATGTCGTGGAGCGTCGGCGCGGCCCCGCCCCTCACGGCTTCCTCGCTACCGCGAGGATCCCACCGCATATCCATTCGCCGAACCACTCCAAGCCTATTATGCGGGCTAGGACGCGCCGCTTCCAGGAACGCTCGAACTGCCGCGCGTTGATCAGGAACCGTGGCGGCTCGAATCCCGCCATGACCAACAGCCCGCTGAGGTCGCGACGTGTGAAGTAGTGGAGATGCCCGCCGCCCCAGACGAAGGTGTCGGTTGTCGTGTGGGGGAATTCTCCTCGCCACACCAGCCGGGCCACGTTCCGAAAATACCGAATATTTGGCGTCGTCAGGATCAGCCGCCCAGCCGGTCGCAGGACGCGGTGGAGCTCGCGCAGCAGCTGCAAAGGATCGACGACGTGCTCTATCACCTCGAGACACGTGGCCCAGTCGAATGCTCCACTCCGGTAGGGCAAGGCCCCGCAGTTGAGGTCCGCGCAGACCCCGATCACACCGCGGCCGCAGGCCTCGTGTACCGCGACCTCCGATACGTCGCAGCCGTGGACCGCCCCGCATCGACCGTGCGCGACACCGATCAGATTGCCGATCCCGCAGCCGACGTCGAGGAGCCGCTCGGCCCCGTCGAGCGCGCTCTCCACACCCTCAAGGATCTCGTCCGGCCCGAAGTCGGCGTCGTTGATGCGATGTCGCCGCTCCTCCCAATACTGCTCGTAGAGCTCCTTGATCGTCGTCCCCGCCCTCATGGCCCGCTCTGCGCTTCCGCCCTGCCCGGCGACGGATTCATCGGGATATTCAGGGGCTGGTCAAGTGCGCCGCCTTCAAGGAAGTAAAGACCCCTTGTCCATGCCGTCGTAGGCGTCATCGCGCTCGCCAGATCCAGGCCGGGCCCGCGCCGGTGCGGCCCAGGTGGTAGTCGCGGAGCGCGGCCAGGATAGCCCGCGCCGCTCCCAGGCGCCCGGGGCCCTCCGACTTCAGCGCGAGCCAGGCCACGTCGCGCGCGAAGCGGCGGTGGAGCCGCGGGAGCGCGCCCGGCGCGTGGCGCCGCAGGAAAACGAGGTGGCTCCGCGACCGGTGGTAGACGCGGAGCGGTGAGCCGATCCCCCCGGAGCTGGCGGCGACCCGGTGCCGGACCTTGATCCCGGGTACCACCACGTTGCGCAGCCCGGCCATCCGAGCCCGCAGGCCCCAGTCGGTGTCCTCCCAGTAGAGGAAGAACCGCGCGTCGAGAAGCCCTACCCGCTCGAGGGCGGACCGCTTGATCAGGAGGCAGCAGCCGGTGACGTAGTCGGACTCGATGAGGGCTCCCGCCGCACTGGCCGCGCAGGCCTCGAAGCTCCGAACGTCCCCCTGCGCCGGGTCGAAGGCGGCCCCGGCGAACCAGACCTTCGTCGAGTCATCGACGTCCACGACGAGCGGGCCCAAGCTGCCCACATCCGCCGTCCGCTCGCCAACCTCCACCAGCTCCCGCAGCAACTCTGGAACGACGAGGGCGTCGTCGTTGAGCAGCAGCACATAGTCCGCCCCGCGCCGGCTGGCGTCACGGATACCGAGGTTGTTGCCGGCGGCGTACCCTACGTTGGCGGCACTGGTGACGACCCGCACATCGCGCGGGCTCGCCGTCGCTTCCCGCCAGCGCGATGCCGCGAGGCCGTTCTCGACCACGATCAGCTCGTGGTTGTCGTAGTCGAGCTTGCGGCATGCCTCCAGGCAGGCCAGCAGCGCCGGCCACTGGTCGAGGTGGAGGATGATCACCGCGACCCGCGGGCTCGTTCTCGCCACCGGCTAGTGCCGTTCCAACTTGTTGGTACTAAATCTGGCCAGGAACGACGCGAGGCGGTTGCGCAAGCAGCGTTTACCCTTCCCCGTCTTCAAGAACCGTTCCCGGCGAAACGCATCATCGCCACTCAGGCAGGCCTCGTAGTACGCGAGTACCAGTGGCCGTCGGTAAGCGGTCGCGCGCACCTTTCTGTCAGCGTGCAGCTTGATTCGGGTGCGGAGGTCGTGCGTCGTTCTGGTGTAGAGCCGTTGATCTCGATCACTCCGCAACACGTACGTGTAGTACACGGCGCCTCCCTTGGCGCGAATAGTTGGAACGGCACTAG